>DXJA01000041.1 GCA_019056875.1 Candidatus Jordarchaeum madagascarense | reverse complement strand
TTTTGTTTTTTTGTGTTTTTATAGGTTTTTTGTTTAATTTAATTAGTGTTTTTGTTTTTTTGGGGGTGTTTTTTTGTAGTTTTTTTGGGGGGTTTGGTGTGATTTTTTTAGGGTTATGTGTGTATTTTTTGTGTGTTACTAGGCTTTTTATTGTTTTTTGTTGGAGTTTTTTTATCAGTTGAGTTTGGTTTGTTGTTGATGGGAGGCTTGCTTTCATGTTTGAGGACGATTCGCATGTGTCGATTTTTAATAGTGTTAGTGGTGGTTCTGGTTCTGGTTCTGCTGGTGGTGGTTCTATTTCGGGTAAGGGTGATGTTTTGCGGCGTTTGATGGGGGGTGATTTGTGTAAGAGGGCTATTTTTGATGTTTTGAGTAATGGGGGTTGGTGTAGTCTTTTTGAGTTGTGGCGTGCTGCGCGTAGTTGGGATCGTGGTGTGGGTTTGGTGCGGGTGAGTACTATTTTGAACCAGTTTCAGCAGGTTTTGGGGGGTGATTTTTTGGAGTCGAGGATGGGGGTAGATACTATTGAGTGGCGGGTGTGCTCTGAGTTTTTGCGGTCTGTGGCGAGTGTTCTTTCTGAGAAGGTTCATGATTCTAAGGTTGAGGCTAAGGCTCAGGAGGGGGTTAAGGAGGGTAGTGTGAGGGTGTCTAGTAGTATTTTCCGTAGTCTTTTGGGGAGAAGTGCTAAGGATCTGGATTTGTAGCGTTTTATTCTTGTTTTGGGTTGGTTTGTTTTTTGTTTTCTCTCTTATTTGGTGTGGTGTTCTTTTTTTGGGTTGGTAAAATTCTTAAATAATTTCTGAATCGGTTTCTGTACTGTTTAGGGGTTTGGTTTTGGTATGGTTCAGATTGATATTGATCCGGATAAGTGTCGTGGTGAGGGTGTTTGTAGGGCGGTGTGTCCTAAGGGGGGGCGTATTTATAAGATTGTGGATTTGGGTGGCAGGCGTTTGGCTGTGGTTATGGATGAGAGTAGTTGTATGGGCTGTACATTGTGTGTGTCGCGCTGTCCTTTTGATGCGATTAGGATTGATTTTAAGAAGAGGTCTCGTTTGCGTGATGTGGATTTTTGATTTCTCTTCTTTGGTTTCTGATTTTTAGCGTATTGTTTTGGCTGTTGTTCGGGTTGGATCGTGAATTTGGTTCTGTTTTGGTTTTGGCTGGTTTTAGTTC
The DNA here is from genome assembly GCA_019056875.1 of Candidatus Jordarchaeum madagascarense. Classification (GTDB taxonomy): domain Archaea; phylum Asgardarchaeota; class Jordiarchaeia; order Jordiarchaeales; family Jordiarchaeaceae; genus Jordiarchaeum; species Jordiarchaeum madagascariense. The sequence continues at coordinate 8,550 of DXJA01000041.1, read as the reverse complement.
TGTTTTGGTTTTGTGGGTTAATGTTTTAAGTTGGGTTGCGGTCGTTAGTTTAGAATTTTAGTGGAGTGCGAGTATGGTTAGTGACAGATTTGGGAGGTCTATTAGGGACATTCGGGTTTCCCTTACGCATCGTTGTAATCTCAGGTGTATTTATTGTCATGGAGAGGGCGAGTGTAATCCTGGTGGTGAATTGGAGGCTTCTGAGATTGAGAGGATTGTGGCGATGGTTGCGGATGAGGGTGTGAGTCGGGTGAAGTTGACTGGCGGGGAACCGTTGCTGCGTAGGGATATTTTGGAAGTTGTGGAAAGGATTTCCTCTGTTCCCGGTATTGAAGAGGTTTCTATGACTACTAATGCTACTTTGCTTCAGGATGTGGCGGGGGATTTGAAGGAGGCGGGGTTGAAGAGGGTTAATGTTAGTTTGGATACTCTTGTTCCCGAGCGATATAGGGAGATTACGGGTTTCGATATGTTGGACTCCGTTCTTCGTGGGGTTGACGAAGCGGTTAGAGTGGGACTTAATCCGGTGAAGGCCAATATGGTGCTGTTAAGAGAGGTTAATGATGATGAGATCTGGGATTTGGTGCGGTTTACTAGAGAGAGGAAGGCGATTCTGCAGGTGATTGAGCTTGTGGATCTTGGGGATGACTCGGTTTTTCAGCGTTTTCATGCGGATGTTGAGCCTTTAGAGAGTGAGTTGCAGGGTTGTATGGAAAAAGTTGCTGTGCGAAGTATGCATAAAAGAAAAAAGTATTTTCTTCCCGATGGGAGTGAGGTGGAGATTGTTAAGCCGGTTCATAACAGTGATTTTTGTTCAAACTGTACTCGCATTCGGCTCACTAGTGATGGTAAACTCAAACCATGCCTGATGCGGAACGATAACCTAGTGGATATTGCGGAACCTCTAAGAAATGGTGCGGATTCGAAGACTCTCAGAGAGCTATTTTTAAAAGCTGTTAATCTACGTGAGCCCTACTACAGGACGGGAAAAGAGTGAAACGCTCCCGTCATTCGTGGGAAGGTTTCCTGCTAAGGTTTAAACGGATCTTTTAAGTATTTCCATTAAGTCTACCAGTTTTATTGGGGAGTCTGAGTATCTGATGGCTCTTTCAAAGTTGAATTCGCATATGGGGCAGATGGTTACTAGCATTTCTGCTCCGGTGGCTTCGGCTTCTTTTACCCGTTTTTCTGCCAGTTTTACTGCAACCTCGGGATAAGCAGCCATCATCCCTCCGCCCGCTCCGCAGCACTTAGCTTCGAACCTGTTGTGCTCCATTTCTCTCAGTTCAATTCCGGGAATTCTCTCCAGAATTCTGCGGGGTTCCTCAAAAACTTTCATGTGTCTACCGAGATGGCAAGGATCGTGATAAGTTACCACAGCCTCCACAGGTTTAGATGGTTTTATTTTTCCTTCATCTATCATCCTTGAGACCAGCTTTGTGATATGCTCTACCTCCATATCGAAGTTATCGAAATACTTGGGATACTCCTCGGCGAAAATTTTGTAGCACCCGGGACATCCGGTGATTATCCTCTTTACACCTGCATTCCGGAATGCATCCAGATTCTTTTTCCCATTTTCAATAAAGTCGTCTAAAAAGCCAGTGGTAAGCATCAGGCTTCCGCAGCAATCCTCCTCATTTCCCAGGTAATTCAGCTTCACCCCATTATCGACAAGTAGTTTGGCTGAGGATTTCAACCAGTCTGGGAAAATATAGGGATAAGTACAGCCTGCGTACAGCAGGGTATCAGTAGTTTTTGAGAATTCAATATCTTCTGCCCAAGCCGCTCTCTCGTTTTTGGGTTTCAGGTAGGGGTTACTGTTTCTTTTGATTTCTTCTACTCCCCGCTCATGATACTCATCTTTAAAGCCTGCGCCCACCAAGTCCGCCCTAAGAGCCTCTGTGATCTCCACATTACTTAAAGCACACTTTGAGGCACAATATGCGCATGTAGCACAGAGGTTTATACAGTCTAGGAGTTCCTTGCTTGGTTCTAGAATCCCCTCTAATAGTCCTCTAGCTATGAGCATCCTTCCGCGACAGGAATAGGATTCGAAACCCATTTCCTGATAAATAGGGCAGTCGGTTCTACAAAATCCACATCGTGTTCTATTACAGGTGTATATGTCATCCTCATATTCTTCTATACGCATCACTTTTCACCATTTTTGGAATTTGGTTTTATGGTCTTTGATTGTTTTTGCTTCTCCATTGGGTTATTTTTCTGGTTTTATCCAGCAGGATTCGAATTTTTTTCCGGGGTTCATTATATTTTGGGGGTCGAATACCTCTTTGATTTTCCTCATATATCTTAGAGCCTCACCGTGCTCGTACTCGTTAAAACCACCCAATCTGTCTCCGTCGCCTATATATGCGCTCATGGTTCCTTCTAGGTCTATGGCCATTTTGCTCATTTCTTCGACGTATTGGTAGAAGCGTTTTACTTCGTCTGGGTTTGTGTCGTCTACGAACACTGCGAAGCTTATGCTTGGGCTTATGCGGTTGGGTCTTTCATTGTATACGCACATTCCCAGGACTTCGATTTGGTTTTTTTCTGCTATTTCTAGGAATTTTTGGTAGGCTTCTTCTATTCTGCCTATCGGTATGCCTAGGTCTGCGGCTCCGAATTTTTTCTTTCTCTGGGAGTCGGGCCATTTCTGCTTGAAGGGTTCGAATTTGAGGGTGTGTTTGCTGGTCCACCATCCGTCGATGATTTCCTCTTCCTTTACTTTTAGTCCTCCGCTTTCTTCTAGTATTTTTAGGGCGTATTGGTGTGAGAATTTTACCACTTCTTGGTCACCGTTGAAGGATACGAATAGTAGTGCTGCGGCCCACTCTGGGATGTCTGGTTCTTTTCCGTATTTTTCCCGGTAGGCGTGGGTGTAGAATCCTAAGCGCTTTTTACAGTTGATGTGTGCGCTCTCGACGCTTAGACCTGCTTTGAGGAGTCTTTGTAGGGAGTTTATAGCTCCTGTGATGGATTTGAAGACTGCTGCTTCTATTGCTCTGGTTTCGGGCTTGGGGAAGACTTTTAGTGTGGCCTCGGTAACGACTCCGAGTGTGCCCTCTGCCCCTATTAGTAGCCAGTGTAGTTTGTATCCTGAGGAGGTGCATAGTGCCTTTCTGTGTCCTACCCTTAAAATTTCTCCAGTGCCGGTTACAACTACAGCGTTGAGAAGATAGTCCCCAATTTTCCCGTACTTTATACCAAAGGTGCTGTCATTGTCGCAGGATATTGCGGCACCAACTGTGGATGCGGGTTTGCTCTCAGGGTCATGGGGCCACCATAAACCGTGTTTTTCCAGTTCCTGGTTTAGTTTTAGAATGGTTATTCCCACCTGTGTGGTTACGGTTAGGTTTTCCTTGTCTATTTCCAAAATCTTGGCAAGTCCCTTGGTGTCTATGGTTATGCCTCCTTTTACCGGTGAAACGCCTCCCCCCATCCCGGTTCCTCCTGCGAACGGGATAATGGGGATCTTGTATTTGTATGCGATTCTGACCACTTCCGCTACTTCCTCGGTGGTTGAGGGTACCACAACCATGTCGGGAAGCTTCACTTCTTTTGAGTCGCGGGGAGACCAATCTCGACTGTAAGCCATCATGTGAAACTTCTCTTTCGAAACTTTTTCCTCACCTATGGCCTGTGAGACTTCCTTTGCTGCCTTTTGTATTTCCAACATCGTTCGAACTCCTCTAAATATTATCTTAATTTCGTGAAAGGACACTTCTTCCAATTTGCATATTGAAAGACGATTTGCCCTCCTTTTTTTGAGATATCTCAAGATGCTTTAACACAATTTAAACGGTATTATATTCTTTTCTTGCTTTTTTAAAATAAAGGATAAAAGTGCTCACTCGGCTAAGTTATACCGCTAAGTTTTTTAATTATGCAAAGATATATTACTTACGTATAAGAGAGTCGAGGTGGAAGAATCGCTTAAAACGCGAATCACTAGTTTTCAATTTTTGTGTGAGGTGAACTTATTGAGAAACGAGTCCCTCATTAAGGATATGAGTAGAATTATACTAGAGTTTAATGACACTACAGAAAAGTACAATACGGAGACTGCACGACTCTCAGAGACAGTATCTTCTCTTGTGACATCTAATTCGGATGGTGAAAGACTGAAGAACGGAGAAAAGGCCCTTGACTGCATATTCGACACCTATGAACATTTGTTTAATTTTGAAAGAATTTTAACCGATTTAATAAGTTTGGAGATGATAAAAAACCGTGTGCAGGTCATGACTTCAAATTTTATTTCGAAAGTTAGGACTCAGAAAGATTTACTAGGCGAGCTTCAAAAGAACATTAAAAACTACTTGAAAGTTGGCAATAATTCTGACCTATCAGAAATCGCTGTTAAGGATCTCCAGAAAAGCTCCGATGTGTTTAATAAAACAGTTTTGGAAACCAGAAGGGAAAGCGAAAACTTAACTTCACTGCTCAGAGGCAAGTACGAAAAAGTTCGCTTAGGCAAACATAATTATATTTAATTTTCCCTTTTATTTTACCTCTTTTTCTTGTGCCCTCTTCTCTTTCTCAGTTCCCTTCTTCCCGTATTCTTTAATAAGACCTATGATAAAAGCGGCCATCGGGAAAGAGAAGGCGATAGGCAGTAATAGCACCAGAACTATTTCTGGCTGCGAGACCTCAACACTTTCAATAATAGTTAAAGGAACACCCAACTGTCTTAGGGCTATAAGTGCCGCGAAGCATATGAAAGAGAAAACGATGATACCGCCAACGCGCAGGAGAGTTCCCATGATTGCCGAGCGGGTTACTTTACTGAAGCTTGGAGCCGCTGCTACCGCGGTCAGTGTTTCGCGGGATCCAGGAATCTCGGTGTACACCTTATCCACATATGCCTGTAACCGCCTGATATCGTGTACGGCTTCTTTTTCCACTTTTTTCTTTCTAAAAATCTTCATTTCAATTATATTTCTAAGAAATTTTATGGCCTCTTCGCTGATTGTTGGTCTGGTTTTCCGGGTTTCTTTTTCCCCCTCAATAACCAGTTCCTCGGGTGATGTGGCAATCTCTTCCACAACTTTTAACTGCTCCTCAATCATCTTTCTTCTTTCAAGTGCCGGGGAGGTGACCTCATCCATGTAAATAACTTGGAAGCCAATCTCCAAGTAAAGATAGCATATAAGCGCTGCAAAAAATAGAGGAGAAGTTAAAAATGCAATGGCAGCGCCGGCTGCGCCCCCATATAATAATTCTGTAAAGAAAGAAGTGGTGCCAAAGAATGGGGTGTTGCTGGGTTGGCCTATGTTAATAATTTGGGTTAGAGCCGCGAGTGCTAGTAATGTTTGCATGCAAATAAATGACGAAACCAGATACCGCATTCTTATTTTCCAAACAAAGACAGCACCGGTGATAATTGCAACAATGAGCAGAAGAGGGAATAGAAAATAGTAAAACGACCATAAGGTATTAATTGCTAAATCACTCAGTACAATCGTCCACAGGTTGGGCCAGACCAAATACTCCATTTGGAAAGAGTTCAAAAATAGGCTTAAAGGATAAGGATAAAACCACACCCTTGAAGTGAAAAGTTCCGCGTAGTACTCTAAAATTATAATGTTATCATAGAATGAGGGGAACAAATTAACTGTGTTCGGCAGGAAAATCTGGGATGCGATTTTATCAAGCTGTCTAATCATAATGGTAAAGAGGAATTGTACAAGTCTCCAGATATCGCTCATAAAAAGGCCCAAGTTTTCGGGACTCCAGACAAAAACCACTTTATTGAAGACAAACCATGTGTTAGACTTCCAGTGGTAGTATCTAATCACATGTGGGGCCTTCTCCCAAATGTTAGCGAGAACCATTAGCAAAGAACCCAGAAAGGAAACTGCAGCAGCGATTTTTAATGATAATTTAAACTGTGAACCTTTCATAAGATTACCTCAATGCAATACCTTTCTTTTTAGCCTTAAGATACTGACTTACAACTGCTGGCAGGAAATCATCGGGACTCACATCAATGACGCCTATATCCATTCTTACGAGTTCATCGATTATTTTCTTTCTCTCTTCTAGCAGTTCCTCGGATATAGCCTCGGTTAACGCTCTCTGAACCGGGGTCAACTCACCGGGATACGCTTCAAACCAGGGGCCAAAAGGTGAAATGACCAGCAATGAGTTTTTATGAGCCCGAGCAAGTTTACACGCATCAATCAATTCTCTGCTAATTTCTTCAAGGTCTGTGAAAAGGATGAAGAAGCTTCTTTTCGGGGTGCGTTTCAAAACCCACTCCATTACTGGCATCATACGTGTTCCGCCTTGAGGTTCCACAAGAGATAGGGCCTCTAGGATTTGGTAAAAATATTCCTTTCCTAATCTTGGTTTTACGTAGCTATGAATTTTGTTTGAAAAAGCCACTACGCCCACTTCGTCTCGGCGCTCGAGTGCAAGCTTTGCTAGAACCACCGCCGCCCTTATTGAGTAGTCAAGTTTGGTATTGTCGGGGAGACCTCCACCCATGCTGGCACTTGTGTCCAGCAGTATCAAAATTTTGATGTTCTTTTCGATTTCGAATTCCCTCATCATTAGGTCTCCGGTTCTGGCTGTTGCTTTCCAATCAATTCTTCGAAATTCATCCATGGGGAAATAGTTTCTCAATCCAAAGAAGTCTGTTCCCATGCCCTTTTGTTTTGTTTTGTGCATACCGAATATACGTCCCAAAGTTCTTTGGCCACCCATGGCTTCCATTTTCCTTACATCTTGGTATGAGGGATAAATCAGAAGCTCGGTGTAGATTTCGAATTTTTTCTGTTCGAAGTGTAAGCCGAGTCTGTCATGCACCACCAATTTTATGGGGCCAATTTTGTGTACTCCTCTTCTGCGACACTGCAAAACGTAAGAGAAAACTTTTTTCTCACCGGGATCTAACCTAGTGGTCATTATACTCTTGCCCAGAACTAGGGTAAATAGCTCAGGATACGTGTCGAATACTTCTAGGTAATCAATTCTCGACTTGCCCTTGTTTTCAACAGTCACTGTTACGAATACAAAGTCTTCTGCGAACACCTTTTCCTTATCGATAGTTCTTGTTATTTCTATGTTGTCCAGATCTACAGCAAGCTCAAAATAGGGCATGCTGATTACGGATCCCAGAATTAGTAGAATTCCGACCAGCACTAAATAGTAGTTTACACTGGAAAATCCGAAAGTTAAAATGAAAACTCCGCTGACAATAAATATAGCGCCTCTAATCGTGAGCAAAAGTATTGTCCCTCGGAATATTTTTAGACGGGTATGGCGAGTTCCGCTACGATACTGGCAATTATCCGGTTAACCGACACTCCTTCTAGCTCTGCTTCGGGTCTTAGAATCATACGATGGTTCAAGCTCTGTTGGGCTATCGACTTCACATCATCGGGAATGACGTAGTCTCTTCCATTAAGAGCCGCTCTCGCCTTGGCACCATCCATCAAAACTATAGAAGCTCTGGGGCTTCCTCCCAGAAGTACCTGGGGGTTTCGCCTTGATCTAATCACAATATCACGTATGTACTCCATTATTTCCGGTGTAATATACACACCATGTACAATCTTTTGCATTTTCTCTAGGATTTTAGGTGAAGCTGACGTTTTGACGTTCTCGGTATTTGCTCCGGTTTTTCTTTTGAGTATTTCCACTTCTTCACTGTCTGTGGGATAATCCACATTGAGTTTGAACAGAAATCTGTCGACCTGAGCTTCCGGTAGGGGATAGGTCCCCTCCTGTTCTATGGGGTTCTGTGTTGCAAGCACCATAAAGGGCTTGGGAAGAGTATGTGTCACCCCTTCTATAGTGACCTGTTTTTCCTGCATAGCTTCCAGTAGAGCGGACTGCGTTTTTGGCGGTGCTCGGTTTATTTCGTCAGCAAGCACAATGTTCGCGAAAACCGGCCCTTCGCGGAATGAGAATTCGCTCGTTTTCTGGTCAAAAACATAGGTTCCCAGAATATCTGAAGGAAGCAGATCCGGTGTGAATTGGATTCTCTTAAATGTGCATCCTAGAGTTTGGGCAAAGGTTTTCGCCATATAGGTTTTAGCCACTCCAGGAACACCCTCAAGGAGGATGTGGCCTTCAGACATCAATGCGATAAAGATGTCCTCCAGAACTTGGCTCTTTCCTACAATGACTTTATTAACTTCGCTCATAATTTCAGAAGCTATTTTCCTAACGGCGTTAACACCGCTAACTTTGGATTTTTCCTCGGTTTCGGTTTTTTCAGACATTTCATCTAACACTCTCCAACAATTTCTGCATTTGGAAGAATACATCTAAAAACTCGTTTTTGTTCATAAACATCGCTTTTCTTTCCGCCGAAATCTCTTCACACAGTTCAAAAAGTTTTCTTAATTCCTTTTCTTTTATGCTCGGATTCTTGGCAATGGCGGCGTTTATCGCCGAATCCACGCTGAAACCTTCCCTAAGTCCGAGTTGCCTCACTAGCTCACGTTTCAAACGGCGATACAACAATTTAACCGCATTACCATAAAGCTGGTATTGAGTATACCACATCATCTTTTCGCTGAAAAACGTTTTCCA
>DXJA01000382.1 GCA_019056875.1 Candidatus Jordarchaeum madagascarense | reverse complement strand
ATTTACTAAAAATTATGAATTCATTTATAGATATTGGTCACTCTTGTTTTCAGATTTGAGACAGTGCTTCCGTAAAACAAAATATTATCGAATAGGAGGACTATATTTTAGGAGAGTGACAATATGAAGTTATCCCCGCCTAAAAACTCCACATTCTACATTTCTATGCTCTTGGCAGTCGTGGGTATCATCCTTGGATTTATCGGATTTTTCATGATTGACCCCTTTGGAATGCTGTTTGGTGGACTTGCACTTTCTGAAATCATGATTATCGTGGGGCTCATTCTAGGTTTCCTTGGCTGGCTACTTTTAGCTCTCGGAGTTTCTAAGACCGGTTTTTAGTAATTCTCTTTTTTTTACTTTTTTCCTTTTTTTTATAAAAAATCATTAATTTATTAGTTCTATTTTAAAATATCTGATTTACACAGCATGCAATACTAGCCCTTCTTTTAATAATTAAAAATTTTTGGGGAATAATCGAAAATTTTATATAAAAATGCCGTTGCGCCCTCACTTAGGATTTAATCACTTCTTAGAGAAATTAAGGAGGGTAAAAATTGAGCTTCTGGGATAGAAAAAGAAGAAGATATAGAGACATTTTCGACGAAATACGAGATATGTTTGAAGAAATGGAAAGAGAATTCTTAAAATTCCCATTCCCCGAAATAGACTTAAAAGAACTAGAAAAGCTACCCAAAAGAAAACTCTCAGACGGAACAGAGGTGACGGGACCATTTGTTTACGGTTGGAACATGACCATAGGGCCAGACGGGAAACCAGAAATCAGAGAATTCGGCAACCTGCCCAAAGGAGTTAAACTAGGAGCCGAACCAGGATCTATTCTGAGAGAACTGCCCGAAACTAGAGAACCCCTCACGGACGTAATAGAAACGGAAAATGAAGTAGTAATCGTGGCTGAAATGCCTGGAATAGAAAAAGAGGAAATCCAACTGAATAGCACGGAAAACGAGATAGAAATAAAGGCGGGAACCAAATTCTACAAAAAAGTACAACTACCCACCGTAACGATTCCAGAACAGGCAAAAGCAAGCTACAAAAATGGAATACTAGAAGTAAAAATCCCCAAAAAAGAGAAAAAAGGAACCGGAATAAAAATCGAATAACCACCATATCGGTTGGAATTAAGTAAAATATCTGGAGATACTCAACCAGGATGATATACTAAATTCCTTTCCATAACCCCTTTTTTCCAACATGGTTCTTTGCTATTTCCCTTTGTTTATTTCAACTAAATTTTTCTTCCATAAACCTTACTATATCCATTTGATTGGAATCAAGTTTGGTACACATAATGGTTCCTTTTTTAAGGCTTATTCTTCACCGGGTTAAAGACTACATTTTTTATAGGTATCTGGGTGTTGCTCTCTTTAGAAAAATTTGTCACCTCTTTTAATTAGGGCAAAGTTAATATATTCACAATTCTAAAATTATTCTTTGCCAACAACTAAGACCTACTGGAAGCACCACCACGTATGACAGTGACTGTATCAACTATTAAAGCGTCTAAGAAGGATTTAAATAATGTAATTTATGATGGAATTTGCTCCCAATCTTTATTCACTCTCACAGGAGGACCTTTCTTAGTTGCTTTTGCGCTCATTATGGGAGCAGATAACGCATACATAGGTTTCATTACTGCTATATCTTTTCTGAGCCAGTTAGTGCAGATTCCCACCATATATCTGATTGAGAATACCGGTAGAAGAAAGCTGATAGTGCTCACCGGCTCGCTGGGAAGTCGGTCACTGTGGCTTGTCATTGCTCTTCTGCCCTTCTTTGCTCCACAAAACCTTCTTCTACTGGGCGTTATTTTCGCAGCCAGTTCCATACTTGGCAACATGTCTGCTTGCAGTTGGAATTCTTGGATGAGAGATCTAATTCCCTTGGAAACCAGAGGTGTGTTTTTCGCTAGGCGCTTCAAACTGAGTTATGCCCTTAGTTCCACAATCGGTATCCTAGGCGGACTATTTATTGATAACTTTGGCGGAGTTTCAATCAACGTACTAAAAAGTTACTCACTATTATTCACAATAGGCGTAATTTTTGGAATGTTCAGCATACTATTCATAACCCGTATTTCAGAACCAAAATTGGAAAAAACAGAATTCTCAATCAAACTGCTCAAAGAACCCTATAAGGATAAAAACTTTAGGAAACTCCTATCCACTCTCGGTTTTTGGAGCTTTGCATCTAACCTAGCTACACCATTCTTTTCCGTATACATGCTAACTACCTTGGATTTGAACATATTCTACGTCATGCTATTCACCATCATAACTCGCGTATCTAACATTTATTTTATGGGGCCCTTCGGAAAACTGACTGATAGGTACGGCAATAAGCCCGTACTCTCGGTAAGTGCGGCGGTATTCATATTCACCGTGTTCGCCTGGACCTTCACCACCCTTCCCCAAAAGCATATGCTCACCCTACCCCTACTTTTTGTCCTAAGCCTGCTTCTGGGCCTATCCAATGCGGGTACCGACCTAACAACACTAAACATCGCAGCCAAACTCTCCTACCCTAAGCCAGCCTCAACCTACCTAGCAAGCGTAGCAGTGGTAACATCCATCGCTTCCGGCATCGCAGCCGCCCTAGGCGGACTGTTCGCAGACTTTTTTGTCCAAAGACAATTATCTTTAACATTTGAATGGTCAGAATACGGATTATCGTACAAACTGCCACTACTCTCCTTCGAAGGTTTAGATTTCCAATTTATACTATCCGCAATAGTAGGCGTCTTTTCCTTAGCTACACTTGGCCATGTTACTGAGGTTGGGGAAGCCCCCAGCGGCATCGCAGTAAATGGACTCGTAGACTGGCTAAAGAAGGATGTGGGTCAATTAACCGTCCTTGGGGGACGTATTCGTTCATCCCCTCAACTTTTCTATGCACCCATTCGCCAATTACGCAAATATCTTAAATCAAACAAAAAGAAATTAAAAGCACAAAGTGACCAACACCAACACAAAAATAGATACCCTGAAAATATTTCTTCTGATGCTCAAAAAGAGGATTCCAGTGAAAAATAAGTAAAAAATTATTCAACTAGCCGGGTAATCACAAAGGGTAAAAACAGATGAAATCGTACAATTTAACTAGGACTATTTTTTTCCTCTTCAGCTAGTTCTTTTAAAAGTTCTTTCTGGCGGGATGTTAACTTCTCGGGGGTGCGGACAATAACCCTCACGAATTCATCTCCCCTTCCATATCCCGATATGTCAGGTACCCCTTTACCCTTTAATTTGAATAAAGTATGGCTCTGGGTGCCGGGGGGGATTTTCAGCTCCGCCTTACTATTTATCGTCGGAACCTCGATTTTTGTACCCAGTGCGGCCTGTGAGAAGGTTATTGGCGTTTCTAAATAAAGGTGATTCCCTTCCCTCATGAAAATGGGATGCGGTTTAATATGCATTACCAAATATAGGTCGCCTGGTGGGCCTCCTCTTGTTCCCGGCTCTCCTTCTCCTCTTATTCTCATGCGGGTGCCAGTATCTACTCCGGGGGGTATGTCCACGGCTATTTTGCGTTTAACCTGGACTTTACCTGAACCTTTGCATTCATGGCAGGGGTGCTCGATCAGCTGTCCTCTCCCCCCACACTTGGGACAAGTTGTGATCTGCACGAATCTTGCAGTACCAGTTTCACTCACACGCTGTATCTGACCCGTACCGCCACATTGCGAACATTTGGTTGGCTGTTTTCCGGGTTCAATCCCGGTGCCCTTGCATACATCACAGTCCTTCGCGTGGGGAACACTTATCTCCGTTTTTAGACCCGACACTGCTTGCTCCAAGGTTATTTCCATGTCAAATCTTAAATCATCTCCGGGTATGGGTCTATTTTCCCAGTCCTGCCAGCCTGGTCTGCGTCTGCCTCCGCGTCTGCGTCCGAATAGAGTATCGAATATGCTTTCGAATCCTCCGAATCCGAATCCAAAGTCCCTGAAGATGCTGTCGAAATCGATATTTCGGAAAATGTCTTCCTGTGTATATCTTCCGCTTATACCGGCGTGTCCGTACATATCATACTGTTGCCGTTTCTCATCATCCGACAATACACCATAGGCTTCAGAGATCTCTTTGAATTTCTCCTCGGCATCGGGTGACTTGTTACGGTCCGGATGATACTCCATAGCAAGTTTGCGGTAGGCGCTTTTAATCTGGTCTTTTGTGGCATCTTTTGAGATACCAAGCACATCATAATAATCTCTCTTGGACATAAACGTTCCCCTTTTAAGACCACGTAGAACTTTTCATGGAAAAAAATATGAATTTTATAGAATAAAAAATTTGGGATGCTAGAGCTCTACTTTTTCTCCTCATCAACAACTCTGTAGTCTGCTTCTACCACTTTCTCTTTCTTGCCTTCCCCAGAGTTACTTCCTGCATAACTTGCTTCTTGTGCTCTAGCGTCTCTCTCATATGCTTGTTTTGCCTGCTCTTGGTACGCTGTCTGTTGATACACCGCTGTGCTGACTTCCTGTAGTACGTTCTTCAAAGCCTCAATCTTAGCCTTGATCGGTCCCACATCCTTTCCGCTCATTGCTTCCTGTAGTTCTTTTACCGCAGTTTCTAGTCTACTCTTCTGGTCTGCTGTGATTTTGTCTCCTAGGTCTTTTATGGTCTTATTAGTGGTGTAAATCAGTGAATCCGCTTCGTTTCTAGTCTCTGCCTCTTCTTTCTTCTTCCGATCCGCTTCCGAGAACTGTTCGGCCTCTCTTATCATGCGCTCCTTATCAGTATCTGAGAGCTTGGTGGTCGCGGTAATGGTTATTTTCTGCTCATTCCCAGTTGCCAAATCCTTAGCGGTCACATTGAGTATACCGTTCGCGTCTATATCGAAAGTAACCTCGATCTGTGGTATGCCTCTAGGTGCTGGTGGAATACCGGTTAGATTGAACATTCCTAGAGAAACATTGTCTGCGGCCATTGGTCGCTCACCCTGAATAACGTGTATGGTAACTGTCGTCTGGAAGTCCGCAGCCGTTGAGAATATCTGACTTTTCTTGGTCGGTATGGTGGTGTTTCTCTCAATGAGCTTGGTTGCGACTCCTCCCAGTGTTTCCACGCCCAGAGTTAGGGGAGTCACGTCAAGTAGCAGAATATCGGTTACCTCGCCCGCTAACACCCCACCCTGTATAGCGGCTCCCATAGCCACACACTCCATAGGGTCTACTCCTCTCTCAGCAGGCTTGCCCATAAAGTCCTCAACGAATTTGCGTACTATAGGCATTCTGGTTGGTCCACCGACAAGAATAATTTTGTTAATGTCCTTTGGGGCGAGTTTGGCATCGGCAACTGCCTGCTGCATTGGTCCGCGACAGCGTTCAATAATGGGACTAACCAGTTCCTCCAACTTCGCTCTGGTCAGGTTCATGTTCAGGTTCTTAGGGCCACTCGCGTCCGACGCTATGAATGGAAGGTTTATATTAGCGGTTAACGTAGTGGAGAGCTCTATCTTCGCGGTTTCTGCTGCTTCTCTAAGTCTCTGAACCGCGGTCGGGTCTTTACGCAGATCGATTCCCGTGCTCTTTTTGAATTCCTCAATCAGATAGTCTACGAGCACATTGTCCATGTCCGTGCCGCCGAGCTGGGTGTTCCCGCTGGTGGATTTCACCTCGAAAACGCCTCCACCGAACTCCATTATGGTAACGTCGAGTGTGCCTCCGCCGAAGTCAAAGACCATGATTTTCATCTCTTTCTCCGCCTTGTCTAAACCGTAAGCCAAGGAAGCGGCGGTGGGTTCATTTATGATTCTTACGACCTCTAACCCTGCGATGGTGCCTGCGTCCTTAGTGGCCTGCCTCTGATTATCGTTGAAGTAGGCGGGAACGGTGATTACGGCCTTATTCACCTTTTCTCCAAGGAAGCTCTCGGTGTCCCTCTTAATCTTTTGAAGAAGAAATGCTGAAATCTGTTGGGGCGTGTACTCCTTACCCCGAATCTTAACCTTGTAGTCAGTTCCCATCTTTCTCTTAATCGCCATCACTGTTCCTTCCGGATTTGTAATCGCCTGTCGTCTCGCCGGTTCTCCCACAAGAAGTGTTCCTTCCTCGGTAAAAGCTACGAATGAGGGAAACGCTTTTCCGTATAGCGATGTGCCCTCGGCACTAGGTATTATTACTGGCCTGCCCGCCTCCAAAACGGCGGCTGCAGAGTTGCTTGTACCCAAATCTATTCCAATTATTTTTTCCTTTTTAGTTCCTGACATTACTAATTCCTCCAATACTTTTTAGTTATCTTTAATTTTATCAACATCAACTTTAACGGGTTTTTTCGCGACTTTAACAATGCTCGGTCTCACCACCTTACCATCGAGCATGTAACCCTTTCTCAACTCTTCAATCACGGTGTTGTTGGGATGGTCTTCTGTTTGAACCGTGAGAAAAGCTTCATGTAGCTCCGGGTTAAAACTTTTTCCCAAAGCCTCGATTTCGCATAAACCCTCCTCGCACAGAAGTTTCTGCAATTTATTAAATATCATCTCCACTCCCTCCACCAAAACATCAGTCTCCTGACCTTCCTTACGGTTCCGAATCGCGAGTTCCAGCTCATCTAAAATTATCAGAATTCTATTGATTAGTAGCGCTTTTTCCCGTTTTATAATCTCACTCTTCTCCCTTTCCACTCTTTTTTTATAATTTTCAAAATCAGCCTGCAGGTATTTCAACCTATTCAGATAATCATCAGCTCTTTTCCGCTCTTCCTCCAACGATTTCTCCAGTAATTCTATCTGCCTATCCTCATCCTCTGCTTCCTTCTGTGCTTCTTTATCCTTTAATTCCTTTTTCTTCTCGTTTTTGGATTCCGTCATAGAGCTTCACCCACAGACTGGCTTCAATCTGATTTTAACTCCTTTCTTTCAATTGTTTTTAACCCTTTCTCTTTTAATCCCTTAATAACTTCATCAACGGTTGTCTCCCTCATGTCGAGTTGCTCCGATATTATTTCACAGGTGAAATTCTTCTGGTCCAGGATCCGGTACATCACCCGCCGCTCCTGTCTAGTCATATCACCCATCGAAAGATTAGCCTCCCTCATAGCCCTATTTCTAATGTACAGCAATTTGGAAAGTTTTCTCTCAATAAAGTTAACTTCATCTTGAATGTCAGAAATAAAAACATTCAAAGCATCCAACTTTTTCCCCATTTGCTCTGAATCGCTTATTTTCAATAACCGTTCTTCAAAATCATCCAAGAATTCCTTCTCCTCACCCCACTCCTCGGGATTATCAAAACACTTCAGTGACTCACCGTACAGGTTAGGAGCAAAATCTATCCTCAAAGAATAAAATTTTTTAATAGCATAAAGCTTCCTTTTCGGGCCGGAAGGACTCTCCACCTCAAAACTCTCAATTATACCCCCCATCTCCATATTCTTAAGGTGCTTATTTACGTTCTGCTGCCCCAGCCCCAGCTCCTTCGCCAACTGTAAGGCATAAGCGGGCTCCTCACTGAGTTTCTGAATAATCTTTCTTTTAACAGGATTGTCAATAACTGACATAACCATCTCTAGTTCATCTTGATCACAATCACCCATGATACACACCAACCTTCAATACATAGGAGGGCATTTTCTGGTCTTCTCCTAATTGTGTCATGTTTTCCCTTGTTTACCTATTATACCTCCGGTATACAAAATATAATACTATACAAATTCTGGTTGTACACCATAAGTAT
>DXJA01000381.1 GCA_019056875.1 Candidatus Jordarchaeum madagascarense | reverse complement strand
TTAATTTTTTCATTAAATATTAATTCTTATTTTCAAGAAAATGTTGATGGTAATATTTATTTGTAATAAACGTTTATACAAACATAGGTGGAATGCGAATTGGTGTGCCCCGAGTATGATCCTGTCGAGAAAAAATGCAAGCTTACCGGGCTTATATTCCGTGAAGGAATGGAAGCTCCATGCGAATATGTAACAGATCCGAGTAAATGTAGGCTAAATATGTAAATACCGCGGCCTTTGTACCCGCCTTTTTTTCTTTTTCAATATTCCAATAAAGTGAATGGGCAATACGACGATAGTCTATAAGCTTTTTTTTGGAAAAGCTTTTTGATTAAGTAGCGCATTTAAGAGTAGAAAATATAAGGAATTAACGTTAATATGCTGATGATTATTTTTTTGAACGGGTGAACTAAGGTGGGCAAAGACTTTGACAAAGCTCTAAGGGCGTATCTAAAACCCCTTGAAGGCTTCGATAACTATCAAAACTGGTGGGACTGGTACAAAAACACTGAACAAAGGGTACAGCAGTACATTAAGCATCTTCAAGAGTACATGCCAAAAATTTCCAGACTCAAAATACTAGACCTTGGATGTGGCGCTGGAGGAGTCTGTGTTTCTTTTGCTAACCGGAATAATAGGGTAATCGGACTAGATTTGGATAAAAAACTCATTAACCTCACAAAAATAAACGTCAGTGACTCCGAAGACCGTTTTCCTCCTAATGCTGGAGTTAGCGAAATCTTATCCAGCGGAATATATATTCCTTTTGAAGATGGAACATTTGATCTGGTGATTTGTAATGATGTGGTTGAACATCTTGATGAACAGGATGCATTAATACACGAGATCTACCGAGTGTTAAAGAAAGGGGGACATCTCTATCTCACTACCCCGAACAAGAGATATCCTGTTGAATCCCACACTGGTCTATTTGGAATAACGCTTTTACCAAAGCCACTAGCTGATGTTTTCATACGAATGTCCGGACTGGGAACCAGTTTTCCAGTCAAACTAGTCTCTTACGAGAATCTTATCCGGTTGCTTTCACAAGTCAGGTTTCAATCGGCTATCAATTCTCCAAAATGGGACAAGTATCTACCAAATAGCCGTTTAATGAAAGTAATAAGAAAAAATAGAATTCTGGAATGGATCTTTAACTTATTTACCCCCTTATACACCGTTCTCTGTAAAAAAATTAAATAATTCTTCTAGTTATTGTATCGCTAAAACGAAAAGCTCTTTTAAATCAGTTAATAATTTAAGCATCAAAAAGGAGAAGAAGCAAATACAATAAAGAAGGTGAGTTCAATGCCCAAAATCAAAGTAGGAATCGTAGGGGTAGGTGACTGCTGCTCTTCGCTGGTTCAAGGAGTTGCTTCGTATAGGAACGGAGATCTTGTGGGAGTAAAATTTAACGATTTCGGAGGATACAAGCCAAGTGACATAGAGTTTACCTCAGCATTTGATATAGATTCCCTCAAAGTGGGGAAGGACCTATCCGAAGCAATTTTTGCAAAGACTAATCGTTACGAAAAAGTGAACGATGTCAATCCACTAGGAGTAATTGTTCAAAAAGGAGAAACAATGGACAGTATAGGAGAATACCTACATAACCAAATTAAGATAGATAAAAAACCAAGTGTGGATGTAAGCGAAGAATTGAAAAAAAGCAAAACAGAGATATTGATCAACTTTCTACCCACGGGCTCAGTGCAAGCATCAAAATGGTATGCAGAACAAGCGATTGCGGCAGGGTGCGCCTTCATTAACGCCACAACCACTGAAATCGCGAGAAGCAGAGAATGGGCTCAGCGATTCGAAGAAGCCAAACTCCCTCTAGCTGGGGACGATGTTATGGACCAAATAGGCGCCACTATTATACACAAAGAGCTATTAGAATTCCTGATCAGAAGGGGTATAAAAATTGACGAAACTTATCAACTTGACATTGGTGGGGGCACCGAATCCTTGGCCACTCTCGAAAAAGCGAGAGGAGACATAAAAAGAGAAGTGAAAAGAAGAACAATTCAGGAATCAGTACCCTACGAAGTGCCAATAATAGCAGGAACCACTGACTACGTGGACTTCATGAAAAACACCCGAGACTCTTACTTCTGGATAAGCGGAAAATACTTTAATAGCACTCCCTTGAAAATCGACATAACCCTCAGAACAGTCGACGCACCTAACTCAACGTCAATACTCCTCGATGTGATAAGAGGCCTGAAAATAGCACTGGACAGAAAAGTTTACGGAACAATCGGCACACTCTGCACATATGGATTCAAAAGACCACCAAAACCCTACTCACTAATAGAAACAGAAAAAATGATAAAAGAGTACATGGAAGGAAAAAGAAATAAATAAAACAGCTATATTGAATTTTTCCATCCTTCATTTAATTCTCTATTTATGACAAGACTATTTCTATAAACCAGAAAAGTACTGCAGTTTATCCAGTAGTCGTTTATGGGTTAGATTATTATCATTGTGATCAATAATAGGGTTATTCCCCATACGATCAGTATGATTGGTTGGATCTTACGCTGAAATAGATAAATTTTGTATGCTGAAAACCAGGGCAGGTAAATGAAGAGATTTACTGCCTGCATAAATGCTAAAAGGAGTACTACTATCCAATCGATTTCGAGGTACCATCCCAAAATAACTGTTCCAATGATACCCAAGGCAGCAAACGTTAGAAAGAAGTATCTACCATTCTTCCATGAACGAAGACTCACCGCAGTGGTTTTAATTCCCTGATCTCTATCAATAAAGTAGTCTCCCAGTAAGTTTTGCATCTGAAACAGGCAGGACACCGCGAAAAATCCAACAGCAAAAAAGTAAGCGGTCTGATTTAATGTTCCACCATAAGCCGTGGTGCCAATCAAAATTAATAGCGCCCCTAAGAATAGTCCATGAGACACTATGTCAATTACGGGTCTCTTCTTTAACCTGATTGGGGGAACCGAATAAAGGAAACCTAATACCGCACAGCTGGTTGAGAACAAAAATCCCATAATTCCGCCAATGTAAGAAAAATAGGCCACAGCAGCCATGGCTATTATAACGCTGAATAAAATGGCCTCATTCTTGGTAATAAGTCCTCGAGCCACCAGATTGCTGGTTTTACCCGAACTCAGGTCTTCCTTTACATCAAACGCATTGTTTATCGAGAAAAAGGACCCAGTTAGTAATCCGGCAAAAATGGCAAGTGGAAAAACCTGTAATAGTGCATTGTAAGCAACTTGGAATAAACTCTGGAATTTTCCAGGATTGAATGTTGTCGCCCAGCCAATGATAACCAAACTAGTCCAACCGGCAATATCATTAAAACGGCAGTTTTGAAAAAGATGTTTCACCTTAGTTAATTTTGATGTATTAGACATTCCTTTTACACCTAGAATCTTGAGGACGAATTTGAGGATTGTTTTTTAAAATTTAAAATATGTATCAATAGTTTTATGATGGGCATATATAATTAACTATAACTTTGTGATTGATATTACTTATCTACAATCGAATACTATTTATATATATTGTTTGAAAAGGGG
>DXJA01000380.1 GCA_019056875.1 Candidatus Jordarchaeum madagascarense | reverse complement strand
CTGGCTAAAGGTGTAAAAGAAAGGTTATGTAAACCGGGCCGGGTACTTCGTAATCGATAAAAACTGCCAATTTTTGCAATAAAAATATTGGAGAGTAACACTTCTGATTATGCCATTTTCGAATGTTATCCGGAAAACTATGTTAATGGAGACAGAGAATTTGTGGAGGAGGTTATAGCTTCAATAATAGAAGATTTTGGAAATGTAGGATATTCAATATACGACAAAAGTGAATTAGATGCAAAAATAGAAAGGTTCCTAAGACGGAAACCGCCCAGCGGGATCAGATTAGTGAAAGTACTGAATCATGTCAAAGACGTGTTCGAAAAAGTACAAGTAAAAAGCGATATACACGTATTTCCCTTACAAAGTTAGAAGGCTTACGGTTGAGAATGATTTTAAGGTTTTAATTATGAAAATGGAAGATATTAAGAAATTTCTTTCCGAAGAAACGGACGAAGAAATAGAGTATCTCAAAAAAATTATTAAACATGAAGAGAAGGAGCAAAAGTGGTTGGACAAAGATCCAGACCTTAAGGGCAGTAAGCCCTGGTGGAGAATTATGGATATACCCGTATCTTGGCCACTAGTGAAAAAGCTTAGGTTTAGAAATATACTGGTTGGAGAGGGCGGAAGGAAAAAGATCTATTATCTAGCCAGTAGAGACAAAGTGAAGAAGGCTATAAATGAGTATAAAACGCAAGAAAAGCAGAAAGCGAGGGAGCGTGTAAGACAGCAGAAAGTCAAAAAGATAAGAAAGCCAAAGGATCTTTTCGACGTAATAGAATCTTACGATGATATTAAAGAATTCTTTATCAAGGTTCTGAATACTGAAGAACCGGTTCACGTACTGCTTGTTGGACCTGGTCACCAAAACTTAACATATCTTAACATGGAGACATGGTAAGTTGGTTTTTAAGCTCTCCACAAATGAGGAGAGCCCCCGGATACCAGGAATTTCCGAGTAGCCTCCATTGCCCGCGACAGCGACAATTTCATCGTGCACCAAGCTTTGATCCTGGTGCAGGGCGGTAAGCCCGCTTCCCACACTTAGCCTGCGCCTCAGACTTCCAACGCCCACATCTGACGCGGCACCGCGTAGGATCTCATCCAGAAGCGAGGATGAGCGTAAAGCTTTGAAACCCTCATAATCCAAGACCTGGAGCGCGAAAGCAGCCGCGGCACACTTGTGCACATCCAGCCCAACAGGGGGCGAGAGTTTCACGCCGAGCTTTGTGGTGTAAGCTTCGGAGCGCTCCACAGCACCGCACTTAGCCTCCAGGACTGAGCCGAGTTTGCGGTGGGGGATGCGCTTCACCCTCCGATTCGCACAGTGGTGTTGGGAGCGGAAACGATGCGTGAAAAGCTTGCCGTAAACAACCCTTGCACCGTAGTGCTCGGCAATGCTTCTCACCTTGCCTGCGGTTCTGTGCAGGAGGTTGTTGGTCTTGTTGGCTGAAGCGTACTGCACCTCGTGACAGTTTACCCTCCCCACCGCAAGAACCCGGTTCTTTTCAGCCACAGCGAAATCTACGTGACCAGCATTAACATCCAGAGCCATAACCCGCCCCAGTTTAGATTCCAGCTTGGGTTTTGGGGACTGCTCAGCCTCCTCTTCTACTGGTGACTCGACTGTTATCCGCACATCGTATCCCCGGTCGTCTTCCCTCCGCTTGGGCACCATGGTGTACGGGGATTTTCCGTCGAGAAGCAGGTGCTGGTATCGTTTAAGATACTTCTCAGGAATGAAGATTTGGGGTGGATCCAGCGTTCGCTTGGGTTGTTGGTGGTGTGGGTGTTTATGCGGAGTGTGATTCGGTCTTCCTCTTTTGTGATTCGGGTGTTGAGGTTTCCCTTCTTTGTTTTGTCGCCCCTTGAGATGATTAGGGAGTTTCGGCGTTTCTTGTACTCCTCAGCTGAGATTTTGCCCCGCTCTCGTAGTCTCTGGAGTTTGAGTCCGCCGAAGGTTACGTGTGGGGGAGGTTTTCTACAGAGTGGTGGGCGTCTTTGGCGTAGCGGGAGTTCAGCCCGGTCTGCTTCTGGAGCAGGCGTTCAATCTGGGCCTTCGGGACGCCGCGCTGCTTGAGAGTGTATGCTACGTGTCTGGCGTTTCCGAATTGGCGGAAGAGGTTCTCGAGCTGTGCTTGTTCTCTCTGGTCTATTTTCGTGATGGTGGCGGGGATGGTTAGTTTGGGCATTGGTTTTCTCCCTCGTTGCCTTTTGGCTGTTCGGTTTTTCGCTCTCTATCCCTTTTTAGTGTAGTATAAGGTATTTAAAGCCCCCTTCAGGCTCCATCGGCTCCTTAACTTGTGCTAAGCTTCGTTAAGATTTATAGAGCTATAGGCGACTGCTGCAGACCTCCGGGTACGGCGAAAAGCCTATTTCTCATGGAGATTGAAGGACTCCATGCAAATTTCATCACCGCAGGGACGGCAACCAAAGTGGGGATAAGAGATCTTATATTTGAGGAATTACCCAGAATCCTAATCATAGACGAGCTCGATAAGGTGTCTGACAATAAGGAAGTTGCTGCCCTTCTCACCTGGATGGAGTCTGGTAGGATAATCATTACCAAGCACAAATTCAGAGAGGAAAGACAGGGAAAGGGCTGGGTTTTTGCTGCAGCCAACTCCACGAAAGGCATTTCACAAGCATTACTGGATCGTTTCGAAATTTTTTACATAAAGCCCTACAAGCCGGAACAGTACAAGAGGATAGTGGCCAATTATCTCGTGAAGAGAAAAAAGGTGGAGAAAAGCCTTGCCACGTATATTGCTGAAAGGTGCTGCGAATACACCACGAGTGTCAGGGAAGCTATCAGAATAGCACGATTATCGAAAACGAAAAATGACGTGGATAAAAATATCGAAACGATAATGAAATACCAAAACTGATTACGAATTTAATTAATAATGCAAGTCATGAATAATAACTTCTAAGAATATTTTGTCTATGGTGGATAAAAGATAAAAATATAGAGTTAAAATCTCATAAATATAGAAAGGAAATAT
>DXJA01000379.1 GCA_019056875.1 Candidatus Jordarchaeum madagascarense | reverse complement strand
TTTATGGTTTTTATTTAAGCTAAATTAAACATTGTTAAACTTATTAATAAAAATTTTGTTAAACAGAAACCTTTCTTCACGGCCCAGCGTCTTAAACATTAAACTAACCCTCGATTATAGAAGCAACAGTAGTTTAAATGTTCAGGATATGGTTATACATCGTTTCGGTTTGGCGGAGGCGGGTGAGGGTTTTCGGCTGGTTGCGAAGGCTGAGGATTCTCTTAAGGTGATTATTGAGCCTTGCAAATGAGGTTGCTTTAGGAGATTTGAGTGAAAGAGAGAGTGGAACCAGAAGCGCTCTGCTAGGCGATGTTCTAAAAGAGCAAGATTTCCCTATCTTTTATCTTCTCGAAATTTTTATCCATTGTAACCAATTTCAAACTGTAAACATTGTTTGAATAGGTTTTTTGATGAAACTTTTGTTGAATTCTCGTGCGTGCAATATTGCTTGGGGGCGTGGAAAAATAGGAAATCTTATAATTTCTGAAAAACGTTAAGCGATACTATGGAGAATTCAAAGAATAAGAAGGGTGTTGCGGTGATAAGGGAAATTGGGTGTTGTGGTGCATATTGCAAGCCCTGTCGTGCATTTATAGACGGAAGTTGTCGGGGTTGTAAATTGGGATATGAGAGTGGAGAAAGGGATATTAATAGGGCTAAGTGTGAGATTAAGGTGTGCTGTTTTAAGGAAAGAAAATTTGAAACATGTGCCGATTGTCCTGATTATTCGTCTTGCAGAATAATTCAAGATCTTTATAAAAAAAGAGGGTATAAATATAAGAAATACCAGCAATCAACGGAATTTATTAGAGAAAACGGATATGACAAATTTTTAAAAATAGCTAATAACTGGAAAGGTCCTTATGGTAAATTTGATTAAATTTCACAAATGTGAGGGAACCGTCTTCATAATCTCTATCGCTGAAGACTCTCTTAAGGTGATTATTGAGTCCTGCAGGTAGTTCTTATTAACTAATATTAAAAATAGTGGGGGGGTTGGTTCTAGTGTTAGTCGTCCCAGTCCAGGTCGTAGAATTTGTCTTTGTCTTTGAACGTTGATAGTATCTGTTTTTCGACGTCTTGATGGCTTTCGGTTACGTTGAAAGTGAAGCATTTTTTGTGACCGCAGAATTGGCACTGGGTGTCCAGCACCTCGTAGCTTCCGTTGTCTTCCTGTATGAACTTTTGGGTGCATAGCTTGTATGCGTATTTCTGGTTGCAGTTTTCGCAGGGCTGGTGGGATATGTGAGTGTATTCATCGCGTACGCATTTCACCTTTATGGCGTTACTTTTATCTATTTTGTCCATAGGGGTGCCCCGGGATATTGTTTTGTTCGGTCTTGTTAACGGAAATAGTTTCTATGGTATAAATGTTGCTCAAACTTTAAATTGCGGCTGTTTTTAAACATAATTTTTCATTATAAAGTTGGTTCAATTTTTAAGGTGTTTCGACATGACTTTTATTTTAGGCATATTTCGGACATTTTTAAGAAGGTTGGGATAACGGTTACGAGTGAAAACAAAAGGGAGGTTGAAAGGACGATTCACGGAGTTGTGGGTGTGGAGTATAAGAACTGTTCTGCTGCTTGGAGGGAGGTTAAGAAAAGAATAGCGGAGAACGAGGAGGGTTTCGTTTCCAAGCTGAGGGAAGTATGTATTAGGTGATTGTAGACTTTGGAAAAGGTTTTTTACTAATAACGCTCTTATAATTTACTTAAGGGTGGATCGAAATGTCGGCGAGTGAGCGTCCTTTTATAGAGATTGATGGATTGAAATTTGTGGATGTATTGTCCTTCTTTGTGGATAGGCAAGCGAAGATTTATGGGCCGGTTTTCTATAATCTTGCTGCTGGGTACGCGTTGGACTTTGAATCGGAGAAGCTTGGTGAAAAGATACCTGGTGATGTTGTAAGTTTTGAGCAGGCGAAGGATTACATAAAGCGGAACCTTGGGAGGTATCCTCATGGTTACTGTGCGCTGCTCTATGGTCTTATTAAGGCTGAATCCTCGCTTCAGGGTGGGACTGGCACCAGTACCCGCCTTGCTACCAGTAGTGTTGCTGAAAAAGAGAGGCAGGATGATGGTGGAGTTGTATCTGCTGTTTCCCTAGCTGACGCGATGAAAAAGTGCCAAGAAGGAATTAGGAATGGTAGATTCCTTCCCGATTTCGGCTACGAATTGGTGAGTGACGAACAGGCGAATTGCACCGTTTACAACTGTCACTGCAGAGACGCTTGTGAAGCTTCTGTGAAGGAAAAACTGGTAAGAGTTGGTGGAAAGCCTTGGTGCGCCCTACTACGCTACGCGGTAGCAGACCTCGGGCTAACCACCGGGGAACCGTTTGAATACGAGCTTCAAGAATTTGGAAACCTGAACTGTAAAGGAAAAATATTCAAAGTCTAAGCAGAGAAAAGAGAAAGCTGACTGGGATAGCCTGAAACGAGGTTAAACAATATTACGCCACCATACATAGCCATCTGAGGTGCTGTGTAGAAAACGGTCGAGTTTCATCTCTCCTCTAATATGGAATATCCAAAAAGGAAGGATTTAAAAATTTAAAAATTTCATCTTCTTTTTTTTGGCTAGTTATCGCTAATCTCTTTGATTTCACTCCTTAGCCTA
>DXJA01000378.1 GCA_019056875.1 Candidatus Jordarchaeum madagascarense | reverse complement strand
CTCTTACGTTTATTTTGATTTTGGGCGGTTTTGGTGGATTGGTTTCCACTAATTCCTTAAAATGGTAAGCCTCTTCTTTGGGAACCTGTATGGGTTGCGGATTATCTCCATACTCTGTAGTGTTGGTAACAATGAGGTTTTTCACAGTAGTTTGGTCAATTACCTGCTTTAAAATAGGGTAAAATAGCTCAAAAGTGATTATTGTTTCTATTTTGCAACTGTTTATTTGTCTAATCAATTCTTCTCCGGTGTATAATGGGCTAATTGATGCTGGAATTCCCCCCGCCTTTTGAATGCCAAAATAACCGATACACCATTGGGGGAAATTTAAAAGGTGTAATCCCACAACATCCCCCTTTTTCAAGCCCAGCTCCACCAAACCTGTAGCGAACCGGTCACACAGCTCATTAATCTCCCTATAATTGAATTTTCTATCCTGATATATGAGCATCGTAGCATCCGCAGAGTCTTTAGCCGCTTGACTTAAGAGTTCGAAATCCGGTATTTCCGGGTACTCGGCGTGTTCCGGTACACCCGGATCATAATTTTTGAGCCACGGTTTCTCCTTATAGGTAGTATTGCTCATTTTTACCACCCTGTTATATTATTGTTATAACCTATATTTGTTTTAAATATCTCTTTTGAAATAAACTATAGACGAACTTTAGAAGCCACCAAGTTAATATTCTTTCAATCTAAAACAAAAGCACTAATAATAATGAAAAAGAGTCAATTTTTATAGAAATAAAAGTTATATACCCGTTCCAAAATTTGAAGCAAATTAAAAATTTTAAAATAAGCATAATTTGGGTTTAAGAGATATCTTGGCAAAATTTAAGGAACTGGCCTTTGAGTTAAAAGCCAAAAGAAACTTCGGGGCTCTATTTAACACATTCAAGTTTAAAAAAGAAAAGGAGTGTTCATGTATAATGGAAGGTAATATGCGGGTTGCAAGGTTCTACAAGGCTGGTGAACCTTTGGTGATTGAAGAATTACCCGTTCCTAAAATTGGTGTTGGAGAGGTGTTGATAAAAGTGCAGGCTTGCGGGATCTGTGGTACAGACGTCCATATTGCCTGCGATGGAACCATTCCTCCTGCAAAAACACCAATCACTCTAGGACATGAAATAGCAGGGGTTATTGAAGAAGTTGGAATGGGTGTGGGAGGATGGAAAGTTGGGGACAGAGTTCTAGTAATTTCTTCAATCACCTGCGGGACATGTTACGCGTGTAGAAGCGGTCACGAAGGTCTTTGCGTTAATGCTCGGATACTGGGTCTTCATATAGATGGTGGTCTAGCAGAGTACTTGAAGATGCCTGCATCATGTCTTACAAAAATACCTGATGAGGTTCCATTCGAACAAGCCGCCATTATCGGTGATGCTGTTGCGACGCCCTACCATGCGATAATTACTCGCGGAAATTTGAGACTGGGTGAGACCGTTGCGATTTTTGGATGTGGAGGATTAGGGTCGCATGGTATACAGATAGCTAGACTGGCGGGAGCCGCCAAAATTATTGCTATAGATGTTTCTGATGAAATTCTTGAAAGAGCGAAGAGGCTCGGAGCTGACTTTGCCATAAATTCTGCTAAAGAGAAGACTGGTAAAAGGATTAGTGAAATCACGGAAGGGAAAGGGGTGGATCTCGCATTGGAATTCGTAGGAACAGCGGTAACCATAGACCGCGCAGTAAAGAGTATTCGAAAGGGAGGAAGAGCGGTCATCGTGGGAATCGGACCAGAGAAGATAGAGCTGGTATCTCCGTACATATTTGTTTACTGTGAAGATCAAGTGCTGGGCTCATTCGGAAGTACCAAAGAGGAAATTGACCGGATACTGGAACTGATTAAAATGAAGAAACTTGATCTTTCTGGGTCAATAAGCCAAGTGTTAAAACTTGAACAAATAAATGAAGGACTCGAAAAGTTGGAAAAAAAGGTGGGTAATCCAATCAGAATTGTAATCCAAATCTAGATATAATCGGAATAACCGACTCTTGTAACTGGAATAAAATTCTTTGAAAGGGATAAAAATGAACTTGGAAATAAAATTGTCCAAGGATATGGAAGACCTTTTTAAAACAGAACCATATGAAGGAGAGAGTAAGGTTCTTTCACTAGGAGAAGCAATAGAACGATATGTACACCCGAAAATGGTTCTCCATATCTCCAATAATAAAACATCTTTTAGTGCTCTCACTGAAATATGTAGAAAATTTAGGGATCAAAAACCACAGTTTGAGATAATTTGTTTAGGGAGCGCTTTGCAAATCCAAATGATTGTTGCGGCGAATCTAGTAAAAAAGCTGATAGTGAGTTATATGGGAAATGTTTTCCCTTCTCCCGCTCCCTCAAGGGTTTTTCAGAGAGCTATTGACAAAGGCATGGAGGTTGAGCAATGGTCAATGCTCTCCATAGTACTAAGACTATTAGCAGGGGCAATGGATATCGAGTTTATACCCACAAAATCAATGATAAATTCAACAATGGAGAAGGAATTAAAAGACGACTTCTTAGTAATCGAGGATCCCTTTGGAAGCGGGGAAAAAGTAGGTTTAATGAAAGCCGTTAAACCCGACCTAACTATAATGCACGCGTGGTGCGCTGATCCAAACGGGAACACTATAGTAGGATTGCCCATGAGTGAAAAAGCCTATGGTGCACACGCCAGTCGGAACGGTGTCATAGTAACGGTTGAAAAGATTGTCTCAACAGACTTTATTAGAGAAAACGCCCCGATGGTTGATATACCGGGACACATTGTAAACGCCGTTTGCGAAACACCTTTCGGCGCCCATCCTTTCTCCTTTTACGCTCCTGACGGTTCAAGTTATTATCAAGATATCCCTTTCAACATTGAATTTAACAAAGTTAGTAAAAAAGAGGAGACAACACAGCAGTGGATAAAAGAATGGGTCTACGATGTAGGAGACTATCAGGGATATTTGAATAAACTAGGCTTTGAGAGACTAATGATTCTCAAAGGGAGAGGGCGCCCTGATTCTTGGAAACGTTTACTTCCTCACACTCTAAAAAATATGCCCAAGCTCGATAATATAACCGATGAGGAACGAGCCATAGTAGAAGCTTCTAGAGAATTAATTAAAACAATCAAAAAGAACGGATACCGAATTCTTGTTGCTGGAATGGGCATGGCAAACTTGGCTGCATGGTTAGCAGTCTACAATCTCAGAGCAGAGAATATTCAGGTTGACCTGCTTGTCGAGTGGGGGATGTTTGGTTATCTCCCAAAACCAACGGATCCCTTCATTTTCACCATGGCGAATATACCAACCTGCAAGATGATAACCGATTTAGTGGGTTCAATCGGAATAAATGTGAATTATCCCAAATCTATGGCGATTCTCTCCGCAGGACAGGTAGATAGGTATGACAACATTAACTCAACTAGAACTAATGAAATGATGCTGATAGGGAGCGGAGGTGCAAATGACATCGTTACTAGAACACAAGAAACAATGATAGTAAC
Source organism: Candidatus Jordarchaeum madagascarense (assembly GCA_019056875.1). GTDB lineage: Archaea > Asgardarchaeota > Jordiarchaeia > Jordiarchaeales > Jordiarchaeaceae > Jordiarchaeum > Jordiarchaeum madagascariense. Next base: position 1,027 of record DXJA01000378.1, on the reverse strand, counting down.
GGCACAAGATAAAATGCGCCTAGTGGATAAAGTACCCTACATAACTTGTCCGGGAGCGAAGATTAGCAAAATAATAACATCACACGCTGTATTCGAAAAAGAAAATGGAACTATGCATCTGAAAAAATACTACCCCCAACAAGGAGTATCAGAAAAGGAAATAATCCAAAAAATAGAATCGAATACCGGTTGGAGAATCGAGGTGTCTGAACGTCTCGAAAAAATAGAACTCCCCACAAAACAAGAATTATTAATATTGAGAATCTTCGACCCCGAAAGATACTTCCTCGGTTCACTCTAAAAACCATAAAAAGATTATTAAGGTTAGAAGTCTGACTACACGAAATCTCATCTCTGGATAGAGTAATATAATTTCATAACAATAAGGATTAAACAGAGTTTATGGTCTTTTAAAAACTGATCCTAGAAGGTTAAAAACTGATCCTAGAAGGAGGCGTAGTTCATTGGTAGTGAAAGAAGAGAAGAAACTCAAAACAATCATTACACAGAAGGATCCTCCGGTTGGTAGAATACTCTTAAATCGCCCCGAAAAACTGAACGCGATTAACATGGACCTATTAATCGAAATAGAAGAAACGTTGATAGAGTTTCAAAAGGATGACGAAATAAAGGTTATAGTCCTCAAATCTACTACAGAAAAGGCGTTCAGCGCCGGAACCGATATAGACTTTGTCAGCTTGCCTGACGCACTTTGGAAGCAGAGAGAGATTCCAAAACAACTACACAAAACCTTTCTTGCTTGTAGAACCTGTGAAAGACCGATCATATGTGCTGTTGATGGTTACTGTTTAGGAGCGGGACTGGAATTAGCAATCTCGTGTGACTTTATAATAGCCACCAATCGCTCCAGGTTCGGCCTCCCTAATATCAAGGTCGGAATCCCTGCTATTGTTGAAGCCGCCATTCTAGTTCAAGCGATTGGAATAATGGGAGCCAGAGAGATGGCTCTCACCGGAAAATCTTGGGACGCTGAAAAGGCGGAGCAGATCGAAGAGCGTCGTGTAGG
>DXJA01000377.1 GCA_019056875.1 Candidatus Jordarchaeum madagascarense | reverse complement strand
TAGCACTAGAGCCCGCAGGCATACCAGTCGTTACCGACTTGCTTGACAACTATTTATTCTGGAAACTACTCGATACTGATCTTTATATCGATATTAGGTCAATTCTGGAAACTCTTGACGGAACCGGAGACCTTTCGTTAATCCAGTTAATGGTAACACTATTAGAGCAATTAGGACCAGAACTAAAGGATCTAATTACGAATATTCTGAACATGGATGTAGATAACCTGACTCCAGAGTTAGGCTATTTCTATATGGCTTATGCACTGGATAGCATCTACCTTCGCACTATCGCTCAGTACCTTGATTTTGCCTGGCAAAACACTATGAGAGAGTTCTTCAAGAATGGATTCTGGAATCAATTTCTGGTAGAACCACCAAATCCACGCTCCCGGGACGGCTATTACTACTACATTAATAATATGCAAAAAATGAGTGTTCCAATGATAACAATCCTTGCAACGATGCAAAATAATTTCCTGGACCTCGTTAATTCAACTCAAATAATCGAGGACTACATAAACGGAAAAACACACAACATGTATGACGAATATTACTTCGTGGAAGGAGCTCACATAGATGCACCAATAGGAATCCATGCACCAGTAGATGTTTTTCCACATATTGGTGAATGGCTGACAAAGATTGCGTAAACCATCAGTTATACAGTTTAATCTCTATCAGGATACCTAATAAGCAGTAGGAGGTTCATGTTCGCAGGCTCACTGCATTGAATCATGCTTAGCTGTCCTATTAGGTATCTGACTCTTTTTCCATACAAGAAAAGGCAATCGGAGACGACTTCTCAAAAGAGCAACTTTTCAAAGTAAGAGGAATACTAACGAATTACAGGTCGCACAGGTAATCCCAGTCTCACATGAGAGAGAACTGGAAAGCTTCGCGGACCAAGTCTTCAAAGTAGAAAAAAGAATGGGTTTTCAAGAGTCGAACTATCAACATAGAAACAACGATTAAACAACTAGATCCTTTGAATTTACTTTTATAAAAAATGGTTTCATTTTTGGCACCACTCTAAGCTTTATATACTTCGTTATGATAGTACATCAAAGCTTGGTAAGAGGGTTTTATTTTTGTCAGAAACATGGAAACCGAGCACTTTGGAAGTCTATATCCATATACTTGCCAGTAAACTTGTGGGACGTTTTTACAAGAATTATATATACGGGCTCGGCATGAAAGGAAATGAAAAGGTGCTTGAACTCGGGTCGGGGTGGGGAGCCAACTCACTGCACATTGCTAAAATTTTATCAGAAGGAAACGGGGTACTGACCTGTATTGATACATCCGAGGGTTGGATGAAGATTCTTAAAAAAAGATTAAAGAATTATCCTAATGTAGAGTACAAAATTGGGGATATTACTAAACTGAACATTAAACCTGATTCCTTTGATGCAGCTATTATTCATTTTATGCTTCATGATGTTGAACAACCTTTAAGACAAGATTTGGTAAACGCCGTATCACGCATATTAAAGGAAAAAGGAAAACTCTTCATAAGAGAACCGACAAAAGAAAGTCATGGTATACCCACAGAAGAAATCCGACAGTTAATGAAAAACAGCGGACTAAAAGAAATTGATTATAAAGAATCTAAATTAATTTTTATGGGACCAATTTATGCAGGGGTATCAGAAAAACATCTAAGAAGCAAGCAAAATAATGTTCGGTAGGCAAATTTTTCGTGGTTTCTGTTTCGTAATCATTAACATCTCCCGGTTGAAGTTCTTGATTAACTCGTTTAGGAGATTAGCTTAACTTGCCAGCACTGCCAGAAGATTGATTAGGGTTTATAAGCCCAAAACATTAATAAAAGGTTAAAATATCTTCTTAAAGAAGGAGGGAAAAAAATGGTTATTTATTATGTTGAAGTAACTGGGAACGATGATACTGGCGACGGTTCAATAGACCACCCCTGGCTCACAGTAAGCCACGCGGTACAGGAAGCGGACCCGAACTCTGTTATCCATATTGGAGTAGGAGAATTTCGGGAATCGTTTGAGATAGACAAGAACCTAACCCTGATCGGCGCGAGCCGGGAGGAATCGTCTATAACCTGTCCCGATGGCGTTAGCGATACCACGCCCCTGATTCGCCTAGTAGGTGCGGTTACGGTACGCTTTGAGAACATCCACATATCCGGTCGTAAGCCTGATGGGCAACACCATCGAATGGGAATTTTTGCTGATGATGGTAACGCGCGCCTAGAGTTTGAGAACTGCGATGTAATTGATATTAGCAACTATTTTATCCAAGTCACAAATGGTGAGCTCCTAGTCAGTAATTCGCGGATAGGTACAGATTTCAGAATGTATTCTGATATCGGAATCAAACTCGTTGACTCTCAAGCCACCATCACAAACGTCAATATGGGCAACTGGACTGACCACTGTATTGACTTGTACGGTGACTCATCTGCAGAGGTAACCCACTGCACCCTTAACGGCTCAGTCACCATCAACTGCAATGGCATTCGACTACGGGACACTAGCTCAGCCAATATTTCATACAACACCATTACGGGACAAAGCACCAATGATGTCCCTTTGGGCTATTCTCAATCCGGTATTCAGCTAATGGATCAAGCTACCGCTGACATTCACCACAACACAATTACAGGGTTCGCTGGAGGCATCCTCTTCATAAACTGGGCAACGGCCCGAGTTTGGGGTAACACAATCACTAACAACTTTAACTACGGTATAAGCTACCCCATATGGGCGGAGGAGGAAGGACAACCAGATTTAGGTGGCGGCTATCAGGGAAGCCCTGGAGAGAATATTATTAGAGACAATGGCTCCTTGACCGGGTACGAAATAATACTCCAAGGAAGCGGCACCTGTTTCGCCCGTTTCAACGATTGGGGCACAAACAACCCAGCAGATGTTGCTGCCCGCATCACCGTCGAAAATGGTGGTGATCCCGAGCCGACTCTTGATTTCCTTCCATTCAAGCAGGTCCCCGAGCCCGTCCCCCTCGACTGCATACTCCTACTGGATCAATCAGGCAGCATGCTTGAAGAGGGGAAGTGGGATTCAGCCAAGTCTGCCTGTAATGTCTTGGCTTCCGCTCTCTCCGATATCAATTGCGCCACGGCCCTATTGCGACTTGGACTAATTACCTTTGCCAGAACCGGGGAGGAGAACACCCATGTTTGGTATCCTCTCTCTGACTTGCCTGAGGACCCTGCCCATTTCAGCGCATCTTTAGGTTCACCACTGTCCCGTTGGTGGACACCTATGGGTGAGGGCCTTGACCGGGCACGTGAACAATTTGGCTCTCTAGATGATGGTCGGAGAAAGTACATCTTTCTTCTGTCCGATGGGAAGACGAACTGTGGACGATCGCCCAACGTGATTTATCCTACTTTCATGCAGCGAATTAACGTCTACAGTGTAGGGTTTGGCGATGACAGTATAGATCCCGAAATGCTGAGCGAAGTTTCCAATGCCACTCTAGGCGACTACGCTTTGACGAGGTCATTAGACAACCTTGACCTTAAACGCTTTTTCCTTAACAGCCTAGCCAACCCTCTTGGTATCGGGATTGTCGTCAATACTTGCGAAAGCGGTGTCACCACCTTCCCCCTCAATGAAGGTGAAAGCAAGATGCTCGTTCTGATCGGCTGGGAAGATGCTGCTTTACAAATGGATTTCGATCTTGAGGATCCAAACGGGAACACGATAACTCCTGAGAATCTACCCGCCGGGGTCATCTACGGTGCAGAAGACGAGGCATCATTTGCTAGTTACCTTATCGAGAATCCGGCTGCGGGCGAGTGGAAGATTTTGAATGTCCGGCGACGTGATGGTGGTTCTCCGCCAGAAGTATGCAGGTTTGCTGCTGTTGACCCTTACCTCGTTTCCCAATTCTGGGTCGATCGCGGGTTCAGTAGCACCGGAAGAAATCTCCGCCTGAATGCAAGGCTGTTGGAGAATGGCGAACCAATCGAAAACTTGAATGTCGAAGTTAATGTCACAGCTCCCGATGGTAGTATAGGAACCCTTCTGGTAAATCACATAACTAAAAACCCTGATAGTATCAAAAGTCTGATAACACAGAAGGAGCCAAGCCGTATACTTCAACGACATCACCTGGCGCAGGATTTTAAGGAGAGCAACAAAATGAAATTCCTGCCAGTTAGGAAGGAAAAGCTCAGACTAGAAAATCTCAAACACCCAGTTTCCTCTAAAGGGCCTACAGGCATATTCATAATTAATTTCGTTCCGGAGCAGGAAGGTACTTATACTTTCGAATTCGTGGCTGAGGGAAAGACAAAATCAAACAATAACTTCCGCAGAACCTATGTTGTCAGTAAGTACGTATCCTTCTTGGCTGATCTAGAAAAGACGCAGGTTCTGATAAAGGCCGACGATACCGAAGATTTATTGAAAAAAGGCTTCAGACGATTACGCTTGATAGTTACCCCCTTCTCAAAGAAGGGCGATTACATGGGACCCTTCCGTTCAGATCAGGTAAGGTTTAGGTCGAGAGTAGGCAAACTTGTAGGAGAGGTTCATGACAGCTTAGACGGGAGCTATTGGAGGCACCTCATCCTTAAAGAAGAGGATGCCCCCAGCGAGTTCAGTGTAAACATCGGCAGTGTGGAGATTAGGAGAGCGGTCAATAAGGGAAATATACCAAGAAAGATGAAATTCAGCTTTTCGCCTCTGGAAGAAAAGATACGCAAAAAACTAGACGACCTGTTAAAATAACTGAAATAGGCATACGGCGGACGATGTGAAGTCTACTATTCAACTGTGAGGGAAGATAATAGCCTTCAGCGGAAGCAATGGGAAGACACGTTCAAACGACAGTGTGAGCAGTACCCGCATCCCTACGAGTATAACACACCCCTCCATCTCTTCTTGAAACAAACCTTTAAGAAGTCTACAATAATGATCGGTATAAGTACTTTTTTAATTATTTCAGTTTCACTTGTCTTGAGAATTTTGAAAGGATAGTAAGCCTTCTAGTATGCGGATCATGTCTTCGGAAAGCCCTGATTTTACTATGTCCTTCCATAGGGTAACTATTTTGAGCCCGAGTTTTTTTGAAGCTTCGAGAGCCTCGTTTTCGTTTTCTACCCTGAAATGCGCCCTGATTTGGTCGAAGAGTGTTTGGTACGCGTTTTTCAGTTCGCTGTCCTCGATTGTGTTGAGGTCGGTTGTCTGTGAATCGAAAATAATTTTGTCGCCTGTTTTGTCAGAAATTAGCGCAAAGTTTTCGTATATTTTGGATTGTGCTTTTGAGTCTTCTATAATTTTGTTTATTGCTGGGCTAAGTGGTTTACTTTCTGGAGGTTCTTTGTTTTTGAAGTAGGAAATGTACTCGTTGATTAGCCATTCATAGAGCACTTTAATGTCTCGATTTGTGGTTATTCCTTCTTTCAAACTTGGTAAGGTGTTTACTTGCACGCATTCTAGCGAAATATCGCTGGTCTGAATTACGTTTGAATCCTCTGTTCCTCTATCGGCAAGATTACTGTCAAAATAAGCAAGTACCGCGTGAATTTCTTTATTATCTTTACTATTATGAAGAAATACGCCTGAATAAATGCCGCCGCTCTTCTGTTCAAGCTGCTCTTTACTAAAACGATACGTAAATTTAGTCTTACATTTCTCACAGTACCCCGTGAAGACAAGATTGTTATCAGGCATTATTTCTTCGCCCTCTTATAGAGCAAATCATACAGTTTAGTAAAAACTTCCTTAACATTTTGACCCGTTTTAGAACTCGTTTTAAAAAACGAGTCGGGAGGCAAATTATGTTTTTTTATAAATTCCGCAATTTGTTCATCATTAACCGTCTTAACACTGACCTTTTCCGCTTCATCCGCTTTTGTTCCGATAAGTAAAGATATCGGATTATTTGTGTGCTTCTTGACTAGATCGAACCATTCTTCTAGGTTCCACAAACTGGAAGGTCTTGTAATATCAAAAGCGAATATTACGCCACTGGTTCCCTTACAATAACTGGGTAAAATAAAACGAAACCTTTTTTCACCACCAAAGTCCCACACCTGAAGCTTTACGGAATCCCCATTTACTTTTTTATCCAAAGAATAAAATCCGGCACCAATAGTAATTTTTGTACTCTCAATAAATTTCTGCGTCGTGTACCTGTTTATAAAAGTCGTTTTTCCAACGCCGCCCTCACCGACTACGATTACCTTGAATAAATAACTTTTACTTCCGGCATCCAAAGACATCATCCTCCAAAGAGTACATGGAACTGCTCCTTATGACACTATATACCTTGTGTTATTATAACTGTAATAAAACATAAATTTTTACCAAAATATACATTTTCATAACCTAGAAAAACTTTACGCGTTCTCTACCAAAGCAGAGAATGCAGGAAACCCCTTGAACATTTCCCAATTGAATTTGGCGGCAAAATTTTTGTAAAATTTCCTAAAACCTCGCTGCAGTGATTAAGCCTTCTATTGAAAACTAAGAAAAACAGGGTCAAGTCTAGAGTTCTCTAAAGACTAGCATCTGTGTATCCAAATTATTAGTATATTAATTATGCAGAAGTTCGAATTTTCCTATAACATATGGTAAAAAATTCATAGAAATTTTAAATGTTAACCATTTTAAGAAAATAATTAATTTGATTCATT
>DXJA01000376.1 GCA_019056875.1 Candidatus Jordarchaeum madagascarense | reverse complement strand
TAGTTAATTAATAATATTTCTAAATTGATATTGGGTAAGGATACAACTAATTATATCTGAGCATTAACTTTCAAGCTTTCTCTTTATAATTGTTTTAAAGAAGATTCTAAGGAAGAAATAAATTTTATTCATCTAATTTACACGAGTTCTTTATTATTTAAAAGGAAAATGAGTAGTTAGCTTTAACTTGATTTTTTATCCAGTAATTTTACTGAAAAGAACTTTTTTTTCTCTTCTCTTCTTTCCCTTTATCGTTTTTTTCGGATTTACCTGCTGTTCTTTTTTCCAATATTACTTCATCTATCATCAAAATGGTTAATGCTATCTCACTTGCCGTATTAATTAGATAAGTTTTGAGACTTAAAGGTTCCAAAATGTCTAGAACTCTCATATCCTCCATTTTTCCCTTATCGCTAATTCCAATCCATATGTTTTCGGGGTTTTCGTGCATAACCTTGATTTTAGCTATACTTTCTAAGGGGTTCAATCCAGAGTTTTCAGTCAGAGTCTTGGATATTATTTCCAAAGCCTTGGCGTATTTCTCTATCGCTAGCTGTTCTCTCCCAGAAAAATTCATTGCGTATCTTTTAATCTCCTTAGCGAGTTCTATTTCCAATGCGCCACCCCCTGCAACTACTTTACCTTCCGTAATTGTTGCTCTTAAAACTTTTAATGCGTTATGGAATGTTCTCTCCACCTCACTCAGTATATCTTGGGTACCTCCCCTAATTATGAGACTAGCACATTTTACTCCTGAACAGTTAATAAAAACTAGTTGCCTCTCACCGATTTTTCTTTCCTCCACCATTTTCGCAGTTCCCAGAGTCTCTTCCCTTAAATCGTTCAAATCGGTGATAATTTTTCCCCCAGTTGCTTCGGCTATTACTTCAAGATCCAAAGTTGGTAGCTGAGCCACGGTTAAAATCCCGGATTCTGCGAGAAAATGGGCTGTTAAATCGTCTACAACTTTGGTGCATAAGACAACATTGGCTCCGGCACTCTTTATTTTCTCCACCATGTTTCTCGCTAATTCACTTAGAGTTTCCAAATGAACCTGATACGCCTCGGAACTTTTGATACGAATCTCTACAGCTCTTCTAAAATTCTGCTGGGAAACCCTTAACCAACAATCCAGCAACGCAATCCGAGCTTGTTCAACCCTTTTAGGCATCTTGGGACTGATAACTTCTCTTTCCAGAACACCCCCCGAAAAAATATTACTATCTTTCAGACTTTCCCCCTTTTCTTTCAAAATCTTAATTTTTCTAAGGTCGATGTCAGAAATATTTTCTTCTTCTACTACACTGTTCACTGCTTCTACAGCCATTTTCGCGAACAGTTCTCTACCTTCAGAGATTTTGCCGCCTATAGACGTTAGAGCCACTTTTTTCAGAGTTTCAGAGTCCCTATAGCTTATGGGGATTCCCATATTTTTCAAAAGCTCCAGAACTTTTACAGTGGCTTTCTTGTAACCCTTTATGATAACAGTGGGATGTATTCCCTGGTTCAATAATTCCTCAGCGTTTTTCAGTAGCTCACCGGCGAGGATAACACTGGCTTTAGTGCCATCACCGATGAATTTACTCTGGGCTTCTGTGAGATCCACTAACATTTTTGCTGCCGGGTGCTGAAGATACATGAATCCCAGAATAGTTTTCCCGTCACCAGTGTATTTTGTATCCCCTATGTTATCGACAAGTAGTTTACTGCTTCCCCTGGGACCAAAGCAGGGTTTTATAGCGTCTGCGATGACTTTAAAAGCCGATATATTGTTGAGCGTGGCTTCGAAATCTTTTTCTAGACTCTTGACCGCCTTTAGAGGACGCATAAAATCCATTGGTTCCGACTCATCTTCAGTTAATTTTTCGGCTGCGAATATATCATCTATCCTGAGAATCATCGCCGCAGCCTCGTAGGCAGATTTAATTGCTTGAGTCTTCACAGAGAAAGGCTCGTAGATACCAATATTTCTTAAGTCTTTGATTTCCCCATCCGTAGCATCTATACCCGCATAGATTTCTCCTGAACCATGTCTCATTCTTATCTCAGACATAGCAGTCAACATGTCGAGACCCAAATTCTTGGCAAGCAAAGAAGGTAACGCTTCCAAGGCATCTGCGAAAGCCGTGAATGCCAGTTGTTCTTTTCCATTTCCTTGGTCGTTGGCTTTTATCCTTTTTGAGATTTCGGTTTCTAAAGCTCCCCCTCCAACTAATAGTAATGGGTTCTCCATCACGTCTTTTAACACGAAAACTGTGTTTCTAACCGCTCTTTCCGCTTCATCCAGTATGCTCTGTGCTCCTCCCCTGAGAAGAACCGTTACAGCGAATGGATTTTCACACTCTTCAACGAGTATAATTCTTTCTTCTCCAAATTCCTTTTCCCTGACAACACCCGCATTTCCTAAATCCTCTGATAAAAGGTCGTGAATATCTGCTACAATTTTACCTCCCGTTGCTGAGGCAGCGTTTTGGATGTTAGTTTTTCCCACCCATTCAGCGGCGAGAACTCCCTTACCTGCCAAATAGTACTTGGCCAAGTCGTCTAA
>DXJA01000375.1 GCA_019056875.1 Candidatus Jordarchaeum madagascarense | reverse complement strand
TAGGAAAACTTAATATAACATTGAGTATTTTATATACTACTTATAATAATTTATAAAATTTATATTATACTTAGGATGAGGTGTGAAGTATGCCTGTGTGGAAAATGATTGAACTGGTTGGAATATCCGAAAAGTCGTGGGAAGACGCTACAAAGAGCGCTGTGGACGAGGCTGGAAAAACCATAAGAAATATTAGAAGAGTGTCGATTGAGGAATTCGACTGCAGAATCGAAAATGATAAGGTAGTAGCCTTTCGAACCAGAATAAAAGTAATTTTCGAAATAGAGCGTTAAAAACAGGGAATAACAATAATTCAAGCATTCCCCCTTTTTTTTAAAGTCCATAAAAATTTGAAAATTACTTAGATGCTCTTTTTTCGATAATCTTTTCATTCTTCGATTTTTCCAAAAGGCGGGTAAACGCTTTCCCTCTTTTTAGATATACATAGGTCAATAGCACGGCTAGGATGCCTACAATACTCCAAAGATAAAACATGCTATTGATTCCAAAGTTATCAACAAAAAGGCCGGTTATTAGTGGACCTCCTACCATTCCCATTCCCATAGCGGTGTCATATAGACTAAGAACTGTGGCCATGCCATGTCTCCTTCCCACCTCGGTTCCCAAGGCTAGAGCAGGAGCATCAGCGGTTACCGAAAAAATGGGGGCAATCCCAGCCAGCAATAATACTAACCACAAATTGGAAGCGAAGGGAAATAGAAAAAGTAAGAAAGCCCCAACACCCATCCCTATCAAGATTAGTTTTGTCTTGTCCAACCTGTCTGAGACCATGCCCATTAGGGGTTGGAGAACGGCTCCCACCAGAAGAAATACAGCCAGAATGATGCCTACTTGTGTAGCCGAGGCTGCAAAACTGGAAACCAAAAATATGGGTAAGAAGGATACAAGAGCGTTTCTCGAAAGACCGACCGAGGTTCTATAAAGCATTATCCCCTTCACATAGTCATCCTTAATTGCTCTCCTCATCGATGGCTTGGCTTTAACAATGGGATTTATTTTTGTTTTTTCTAATTTCAAGTTTTGATTTTTTTGTAAATCCTCGAGGTTGGGGAGGAAGAGGATGACCAGTCCCAAAGCAACCGCGCTGAGCGCGGCCATTGTGTAAAATGCCGCGAAGGCACTGTAAGTGTCAAACATCCAACCGCCAATGAAAGGGCCGACTCCAAACCCAATCATGAGAGATGTCATAAAAGCGCTCATATAAGTTCCCTCCCTACCTTTAGGGGTTATGTCCCCTATGTAAGCCTGAGAAACGGGTAAAACCATAGCTGAGGTGAAACCGTTGGCAAAACGTACAATGGTTAGAAGAACCACATTAGTGGCTATAACGTATCCTAAACCAGTTAGGGTGTAGCCAATTAGTCCGATTATTAGAAAATTTCTTCTTCCTCTCTCATCAGACACGCGACCCACAAACGGACTAATAATTGTTCTGGAGATTCCAAATCCAGCGAATATCAATCCGATCCGAATTCCAGAAGCCCCTAGGTTCTGCTCAGCATAGATTGATAATATTGGTGCCACAATTCCAATTCCGAGCATAGAGGTGAACACTGAGATGAATAGAATTAGAAAGACAGCTCTGATGTTGAGATTGGTTTTTATCAAACTTGCCACAAACCTGAGAACAAATAGTAATTAGTTTAAACAAAAATTAGATGCTCTAATTTAAGGTTTATGGTTGCCATGAATTTCAAAATAGGGTCTGTGTAGCAGGACTACTTTTCGTGGTTTTGCCTGAACTAAACTTGGGAAAAAACATTAAAACCTGAATCTCTCTCCGTAAATAAAATATAATAAGTAAATACCGTGAGGTGATTTTGTTGATAATCGACACTCACTCCCAGTTATGGAATGAAGAAGCCTTCCAAGCCATGCCCGAGCACATGAAAGCGGGCTACGTTGCGATTTTCGGATCTGGTTTCGCGGGACCTAAACTTGAGGACGAAATAAAAGATATGGATGAGGCGAGGGTTGATAGGGCAGTAATAGTTGCAATAGACGCTGAAACCGTGTGGGGATACAAAGTATCCAATGACCTCGTCGCAAAGGCGGTGAGCCAATATCCGGATAGACTCATTGGATTTGCAGGTGTAGACCCCCACAAGGGAGTCTTAGCGGTGAGAGAGCTGGAAAGAGCGGTTAAAGAACTGGGGTTAAAGGGTCTCAAACTATTGCCACATTTACTTGAGTTAAACCCTAATGATAAAGTGATGTATCCAGTTTATGAAAAAGCGCATGAGCTAAACATACCCGTGCTCTTCCACACCGGAACTCAATTCCACGCTGGAACCCGCATCAAATACTGCCAACCCTTATACATAGACGACGTTGCGGTAGATTTCCCAAAGCTGAAAATTGTGATTGCTCACTTCGGATTTCCATGGTTTTACGAAGCCATAGCTGTCTGCCAGAGAAATCCTAATGTCTATATTAACGTCGCTGGGTGGGCTCCAAGACATATACCCGAACCGGTAATCACCTATATTAATGGCCCTCTGAGGAGCAAAGCGCTTTTTGGCTCTGATTATCCGCTCCTATCCCGGAAAAGAATAGTGGAAGAATTGAAACAGCTCCCCTTCAAGAGCGGCATACTGGAAAAACTCTTTGAGGAGAATCCCAAAAGATTTCTGGGGATTGAATAAAAAGAGAGCCAAAAATGTGAATTTCTCTTTTTAGATACAATCATACTTAATCTCATTATTTTTGAAAAAAAACTGGGTAAGAAGGGATTAACTATTACTATACATTACGACAATCAGCTGGTTTCGGAGCTTGGACTTGAAGAGTCTTTGGAAATTTGTTACTGGGATGAAGCCTCTGGAAATTGAGCTGTGCTTTTATTAGAGAGATATGGAGAAAAATACTGTATGGGCGTGTTTAGACCGTCTCGCATTATTCACTATCATGGGAAGTACTCCCGTTGCTCCGCCAGTTGACTTTACACTTGTAATAATCTCATTGAATTTGATGCAGCAGGTGCCCCTATGATTTGTTTGATGGTAGGTGGGGCTGCTATAGGTATTGTTGCGGCTGTCGGCTCGATTCTGTGGTTGAGGAGAAGATAGTGGCTGTTGCCCTAACGAGAGTTAAATTCTACTTGCACCCCTTTTTTTATTTTCTAGCCAAGGAATGGGGATGCAGATATCGATTTAAAATCATTTTTTGGAAAATGCCTTAGTTCTAGATTATTCCAAGGATTGGAGGATTAATTCAGATAAATCATGCATTTCTAATTTAGATTTTAGAGCTTGGATGCTATCCAGTAAATTCCTGTGACAGAATGGGCATGTACTAATTAAATAGGTTGCTTGTGTCTGCTCAGCTTCTTTAATTCGATTTTCAGCCATTTCCAAGGCTAATTCAGGAAAAGCCTTTTTCACGCCTCCGCCTGCACCGCAACACATAGCATTTTCTCGAATGCGCTTCATTTCACTAAAATTCGAAATTTGTTTCAGTAATTTACGGGGCGGATCGTAAAAGCCACAATGTCTACCTAAATGGCAGGGGTCATGATAGGTGGTGGTAATGTTTAATTTTTTCAATTTAGTAGGTTTGTCTTTAAGGAAATTGGTTATAAATTCTGAAGTATGGATAACATCTATACCTTTTATTTTATTTTTATAATCATTGGTAAAGGTGCGGTAGCATCCTGCACAACTGGTGATTATTTTCTTAATTTCTAAATCTTGAAACATCCTGGCGTACCTGAAGACGAGCTGGTCGTTGTCGTAGAGCCTCTTCAGGTGCTCCTCCTCCTTCTCCCTGGGGAAGACGAAGCGCCCCTCCCCGTGGGCGATGGGCACCCTCATGACGTATCCCCGCGGCATCTCCCTGGTGAGGGCGCATCCGCCGTTGTTCACGTGCTTCATCCTCGTCCAGCGGCACTGGTAGCCCCGGATGTTGTTGGCCAGCGCGGCCTCGGGGTACTTCGACCTGCCTTCGAAGCCCGGGAGGAACCCAGACTCCACGAGGAGCTGGAAGCCGTTGCAGATGCCGATGACGGGCCTGCCCTCGTCGACGAACCTCTCCAGC
>DXJA01000040.1 GCA_019056875.1 Candidatus Jordarchaeum madagascarense | reverse complement strand
TGTCCTTCTCTGTTTTGGGAACCGCGACGAGGCGGATTTCACAAGAAAAAGACAGCTCATGGTCAGGAATCAGATTGCGGGCCGGGGCATCAGAGACGACGGAGTCTTGCGGGCCATGAAAAGAATTCCCCGTCATCTTTTCGTTCCGGCAAGATTCAGGAACGACGCTTATGAGGATTATCCGCTTCCCATCGGCGGGGGCCAAACGATTTCCCAGCCTTATATCGTGGCTCTGATGACCGAGTGCCTGGCTCTCAAGCCGGGACATAAGGTCCTTGAGATCGGGACGGGCTCCGGCTATCAAGCCGCGATCCTGGCCGATATCGCCGGAGACGTCTATTCCCTTGAAATCGATCCGGTTTTGGATATTATTTCAATAAATATTCGCGACTACTTGAAAATAATTGTTCCAGTAGAAAAAGAGGGGTATGTTTCAGAAAAATCTCCCTCAACTAATTGAAATTTTATTATCGTTATTTTTTTGATAAGGTTTTTTTAGGCTGCCTTCCTAGAAATATTAGTGACAATTTCTTGGTGATATTTTTGGAACAAATTAATGAACTGGCACACGCGTTAAAAATTGGTGACCAGAAAAAGGCTCTCTCCATCCTCAGGTCAGCAATAAACAATGGGGAGTTCAAAAATCCATGGACGCGTATTGCCTGGGAAGGCTGGTTAAAAGCTCTTGAATCAAACTCAAGGGACTCTCTAATATTTCAACTCATGGATAATGTACCGCCGGAAACCCTCGATAAATACCTTAAAAACTTCAAAAACTATATGAAAGCAGTTCCTCAAAGGGATCCAGAAAAAAAAGATTTTGTAAAATATTTTATTGGTAGCTGGATTGACATTCTTAAAACATATGAAACCATTAATTTGAGTTCTGAAGATTTGGCTGAAAGAAATGAAAATCTTAAAAAAATCCAGATAGAAGAAACTAAGAGCGAAGAATCATCTGAAAAAGAAAGTTATGAATATTAGATGCCGACGCCAAAAAATTAACTATTTTTTGAAAAATGTTCAAAAGTATAATATATTGGCTCTCTTAACATCACAAGAACTTCCATTCTCTATTCTTTATTTTGACATCGGAATTTGATATCTAATCTAATGATATCTAATCTAAATATCAATTTATGATATCTTTTGTATTTTATGCTGCTTTTTATCGTGTTTTATCTGCGCAATCTTTATTACCTTGATTTCCAATGGAAAATGTGCTGGCTCAATTCTGTGGAGGACTGGATTCTCCGTCAGAAATTAAGCGTGAAAGCGATTTCTTGTTTGATTAATTGACTGTTTGAGGTTACCATCAACTCGCCGAGGTCTAAGAATGAGTGAAAAGCCCCTAGACGCCATATTCGAAAAATTTCTTTCAGGTCCCAAAATTTTCAAGGACCGGGAAGTACTCCGCCCTACCTACGTTCCAGATAATTTGCCCCATCGTAACAAAGAAATAAGCCGGGTCGGACTTACCTTGGCCACCGCTTTAAAAAGCGGAACCCCATCCAACGTGTTCATTTATGGGAAAACGGGTACCGGCAAGACTGCGGTGGTCAGGTATGTTTTGAAGCATTTGGCTGAGAAGTGTAGGGAGTTGGGTGTTTCGACTCCTGATAATGTTTATTTGAATTGTAGTACTGTTAATACTAATTATCGTGTTTTGGCTCATTTGTGTGAGAATTTGGGGGGTAGTGTTCCTTTTACGGGGTTGCCTACTGATGAGGTTTATAGCCGTTTTATTTCGATGCTGGATTCTGGAAAGAGGCTTATGATTATTGTTCTGGATGAGGTTGATAAGTTGGTGGATAAGGATGGGGATGGTGTGCTTTATGATTTGACGAGGATTAATCACTCTGTTTTGAGGTTGGCTCGGGTTAGTATTATTGGTATTTCTAATAATCTCAAGTTTAAGGAGAATTTGGATCCTCGTGTTTTGAGCAGTTTGGGGGAGGAGGAGTTGGTTTTTCCGCCTTATGTTGCGCTGGAGTTGCAGGATATTCTCAGAGAGCGGGCGAGAATGGGTTTTCTTGATGGTGCTTTGGAGGAGCCGGGTGTGATTAATCTTTGTGCTGCTCTTGCGGCTAGGGAGCATGGGGATGCGAGACGTGCTCTGGATCTTTTGCGTGTGGCTGGTGAGCAGGCTGAGAGGCTAGGGATGAATGGGGTTAATGAGGATCATGTTAGGATGGCTCAAAATATTTTGGAGACTGATCGTGTTTCTGAAGTGGTTTCAACTCTTCCTATTCAGTCTAAGCTTGTTCTTTATAGTATTTACTTGTTAGATAGGAATGGATCATCAAAAATTACTACTGGTCGGGTTTATAATGTGTATTCTGATCTTTGTAAAATAGTTAATTTGGAAATATTGGGGCAGAGGCGTGTTAGTGGTCTTATTGCTGAGTTGGACATGCTTGGAATAATTGTTGCTAAGCTTAAGAGTGAGGGTCGTTACGGTATGACCAAGAAAATTAGGATTAATGTGCCTGCTAAACAGATTAAAGAGATACTTGAAAATGATTATCACATTAAAAAAACTGTTAATTACGTTCCGCCTCGATCATGAGGCTTTCTTGGCATCAGAAAATGATATCTATTAGTGACATCATTTATTTTTATTCTTTATAATTTTTTTAGAGTTTGCTACTTTTGGGGAACGGTCGCTTTTTAGAGGAAGTCAAGTTGAGTTATTTTATATGATTGTAGGTCTAGGATTATTGGTTTGGCTGGGGTGGGTTCTAGTCCCATTGATTTTTGGTATGATGTTTGGGTTTCGAAGGTCCCGGTGTTTATTAGGATTACTCCTCTGTATCCTCCTGTGTCGTTGATGTGCATGTGGCCGCTGTGTAGTATATCTGGGATTCTTTCGATTACTAGCCAGTCTTGGGGTTCGGGGGCTATTGGTGTGTTTCCGAATATTGGACAGAGGTGTCTGCCTTTTATTAGTTCTATCATTGCTTCGTGTGGTTTTGTTTGGTCTATGGGGATTGCTGCCATGACGTCGTTTAGGCTTTCGCCGTGGTGAATTAGTATTTCTACGTTGTGAACACGGATCTGGGAGGGGTCTCCTAGCATTTCTATGCCGATTTCGTATAGGGGTTCTGCGTATTCTTTGGGTATTGCGGGTTGAGGTAGTGCTGTTCTGGTTGCGTCGTGGCCTCCTGGTATTGCTGTTATTTTTATGTGTTCTGGGATTTCTTCTAGGTATTTTGCTGCTATTTCGTACTGCTCATAGATATCGGTTACCATGAGGTCTTCTTCTTGTGTGGGGTAGATGCCTATGCCGTCAACTATGTCTCCTGCGATTATAAGATATTTTACGCGGCTTGCCAGTTCTCTGCTTCTTTCGTCTCCTATGTGTCCATTTAGCCATTGTGTGAATTGTTTGAAGGAGTCGGCTAGGAATTTTTTGCTGCCAAAATGTATGTCGGAAATAAATGCTGCACAGACTGGTTCGTTTGCTTTATTTCTTTCATGTTTGAGTGGAATGTCTGGCCATACGAAATCATTTACGATGAACATATCGTTGTATAAATGGCCGTCAAAGCATATTACTTGATCCAACATTAAAAGTTCTGCTTTACTTATTAATTCCGCATTTTTTTGCATTATAATTGCTTTAATCGTGTCTTCAAGGTCTTCTAGCTCCATTATTATATGGCCTTGCTTTGTTTGTTGAATTGAGGTAATTATTCCTATTATTTTGGTTTTTTTATCTTTACTTTTGGGGATTTCTGAAAATTTAGTTACGTTTTCTATATCTCCTCTTTTTAGAAAGAGGTTGTATATTCTCTTGTATCTGTCTCTAAAATATTCTATAAAATTTTCAAGGGTGCCTTTTCCTTTCATTCTTTCTGTGGGATCAAATATTATTTCAAATCTGGTTTCAACATCTTTTGCTAAATATCTCTTTGCAGGTTCTTGAGTTAATACAGATTGGTCAGCAGTATATGGCTCTAGAATTGCTGTTTTTTTGGTAATAGAGTCATGGGTTGGTGTTGCTTTTTCTGTTTTTGTTATATCGGTTATTTGATTTATTTTTTGGGGGGGTTCCGTCTTTCCAATCTCGGTTATTGTTTCAAATTTTTTTTCTAATATATTGATGTATTTTTTGTCTATTGTAATGACGTCTTCTGAGGTTTCTTCGATTTTCGGAATTAATTCTTTTGCAATCTCTTCTGGATCCTCATAAAGTGATAGGGCTTTTAGGGTTTCTGGAGTAATCTGATATCCTGCATCAAGAATAATTTTTAATGCTCTTTTGATCCTGTCCTTAGCTTGCACGTTTCTTCATCTTCTCCTTTAACTCTATTTTTTAAAGGATGAGTGGAGAGATATAACTTTTTGTAATTTTCAAAACTGTTATTTTCTGTAGAATTCGATTTTGAAGTAAATACTAATATGTAAAAAACAAAATGTTAATACAATATTAAATCTTACCCAAACCTATATATACCTCTAAAGAATTTCTGTTGCACGGTTCAAGTATTAAAGAATTTAGCTTTTATATTTTGATATCATCTCAAATGGGGTTTGGAAAAAATGGAAGTTAGAAAACTGCAGAAAACGGGAGGCAGCACTTTTTTATAAGTCTCCCTAAGGACTGGATAAAACGGCTAGGACTAAAGAGAGGAGACCTAGTAGCAATCACCGAAAGAGGAGATGGGGCCCTCTTAGTAGATCCTAAATATTCGGAAAGAGAACATTTAAGCGTCGCTGAAATTGAAATGGATGAAGGTTTTACCCGTGAGATTACTGCAAAGTATCTTTATGGGTATGATATTATTCGTTTAAAATCAAAAGGTCCTAGGATAAATCCCTATCAGCGGGAAGAGGTTAAGAACTCATTACAGCAGTTGGTTGGTGTGGAAATAGTTGAGGAAGATGCCCGTGAGATTACCTTTCAATGTTTACTCTCTCCATCCGCGGTTCCCTTAAGGAGAACGATGAAAAGAACTTATCTAATTGCTGCTAAAATGCAGGAGGAGGTAATTACTGCTCTTAAGGAACTTGATGATAAATTGGCGAAAAACGTTATTAATCGGGATGAAGAGGTCAATAGACTTTACTTCTTAATTGTCCGACAGCTCAGAGCCGCGGTACAAGATCCTCGGCTAGCTGAGAAAATGGGAGTAACTGCAATAGAATGTCTGGATTATCGTGCAGTTGTAAAAAGTATTGAGGCATTAGCTGACTATGCTGTAAAAATTGCAGAACAAATTGCTCTGCTCCAGAAAACACCTATACCTCAAACGGTGCTTCAAAAAATTTTAGACTTGAGTCAGATAACACAGGAGATTCACTCAAATGCAATTGAGGCGCTTTTGAGAAAAGACGTGAATTTAGCGGCGAAGACTATAGCTAAAAAACCTGAACTTGAAAAGTCCTTAGCTGACGCGTATGAAGAAATTTTAAATCAAGCTCCGGTTTTGGCAACACCACTAAACACTATAGTTGATATGCTAGATAGAATAGCTGAGTGCGGAATAGATATTGCAGATTTGACTTAGACATTAACTCCTCTTCTTTAATTAATCTTTTACAAAAAACGATATGTTCTAAACAAGTACTAAACAACACTCTAAACTTAAAACCAGTAAGTTATTAATAGATTCACACTTTATCCACGCTTTGCCAGAATTTTTCTAATATTTCTGGATATTCGGATTTTTTTAATCTAACTAGGAATAATTCACGCCAATTTCTTGCGTTCTTTATTTCGACTATATTAACTAATCCTGCAGCTTTAGCTTTCTCTGCTGCAATTGAAGATACTATACTGATTCCGATTCCACCAGAAACCGCTGTAATTATCGCTTCTGTGCTTCCTAGTTCCAATACCATATTTAATTTATTTGGGTCAATATGCTGCTCACTAAGTATTTTATAAATTTCATTTCTAGTACCCGAAGACGGTTCTCTTGAAACAAAAGAATATTTCAAAATTTCTGAAAGATCAATTGTTTTTTTATCGGATAATTCGTGACTAACTGCGATTATAATCACTAGACGCTCCCTTGCTATCACTTTGGTTTCGAATACGTTCACAGAATTCATTAAACTACCAACTGCAGCGAAGTCGGCACGCGCTTCAATGAGTTTTTTTAGACTTTTACCTGTGTCTCCAATTTCGATTTCAATATCTACCTCGGGGTAGGCTTTTTTGAAGCTTCCTGCTATAATTGGTAATATGTGTTCACCTGGAATTGTGCTAGCTGCAATCTTGATTATGCCTCTCAATTTTTCAGAAGAATTCATGATTTCTTTTTTGGTAATGTTCACAAAATCAAGAATCTGTCGAGCTCTTTTATTTAGAATTTTGCCTTCTTCAGTAAGGTAAGCTCCTTCTCTGGTTCTCACAAATAGTTTGACCATAAAATATTTTTCGAGAGAAGCTATTTGATTACTCACTGTAGCTTGTGTTACCTGCAGTCGTTTTGCAGCTTCAAGAAAGCTTCCGGCAGAAACAACCTCTAAAAAGGTTTTCAAAAAATCAATGCGCAACGAATTTCTCCTCTAGTACTTTAAATTCTATTTTAGATTATCTTATCAACATGTACTTTCTAAAATTAATATTTATAATAGCCTTAAAAAAATTAAGGCTGAAATTTACAATCCTTTAAATTAAAAATAGTTCTGGCAAGATAAATAAATGAATTTTATTTTTAACTTTTAAACGCTTTTCTTAATGTATATCTTAAAGTTTCCATTGCCTTCTATTATTCCCAAAATTTCATGTCCTGCTTTTGTGGCCGCTCTTTCTATATTATTCTTACAAGAAGGAAAGTCGGTGATAATTTCTATTATTTCTCCTTCTTTCATTTCCTTAAGTTTGTCTCTCATTAATATTACTGGTATTGGACAAGCCTTTTGCTTTACATCTAGATGATAACCCGCTTCCACTCTAACCCTCTCCTAGATCCATATTGTTTGATCGCTCTCTTGTATCCAATCGGTTAACCCTTCCATTGTTGTTACTTCTGCTCCCTCTATTAACTCCTCTTGTTTTATACCTCTTCCTTTGATACAAACTCCACAGACACGCACTTTTGCTCCTTCACTCATAGCTCCTTGTAACCATTCTAATGCGTTTGCATACTCCGTGGGTCCTTGTCCCTTGTGTGCTACAAATACTCCGTCTTCAACTAAAAATAAATTAACTTCCATTCCTTCAACTAGAGATGTAAGGGCTAATCTTAACGCTGTATAGGATCTCTCATGGGTATAAGGTCCACTGGATATTACAACCGTAATCCTTTTCACAATTTTTCAGCCTCAAAACAAATTTGCAGAGCTATGCTAACAGTTAGGATTCTAATTTATAAATATTATGAAATCTATTATCAACTATTAGTTTTCCTAATAATTAAAAGCTTCCCCTCAGAAATTTGAAACAGATCTGTAAAAAGTCTTAATTGGTATAATGGTGCTGGGAGCGTGACATTCGAGACGCATCGTTTTGATGCTTCTTTTCGAACACGCGCAGGCTTTCGCAGCTCTATTTTTCAGGGAGCCTCTACGCCAGCAGGTCCTGAGCCTTGACCAGGGATTTGATTCCTGTCTGCCTCCTCTAGTCACCTACTAGGCTTTGACCAGACTTGGATATCCCAGCAACTGTAGTACCAATGGTGTGTTTACAATCATTTATAGATAAACATTTCTTATTTACATTTTCCAAAAAGGTGATAGATGAATTTTTTTAAAAGGTTTCCTATTACAATTTTGTTTTTTCCAAGTTAAATTATTACTTTATTTTTCTGTTTTTAATTTTTCAAATATTTCTTGGGCCTTTTGCTCAGCTTTTATTTTTAGCTTCTCTGATATTGCCTTATTTTCATAAGCTTCGTTAAGCTCTTCTTTATCTATGATTTTAACTTTACCATTAGGCCATTTTACTACATCTATAGCAAGATCTATGTATCTAAATCTATTGGGAGGATAAAATTCTATAGGGGTATTTATGTTGTAATATGCTCCCTTAAATTCGCCATTTTTTGAATAATATTCTGTTTGTAGGTTCCAAGATCCGGGTGTAATTTCGGTTAGTCCATAGTCTCCCGCTTGCTTAGGTATATTAAGTCCATCAAAGTATCCCACGCCTTTAAAATGTCTTCTTAAACTTAAATTATTTTTACTCGGATCTATATGAGTTAAGAGGCCGGAAAGTATGAATTGATAGCCATTTATTTTTACATGTTCGATTAGTATTTGTTCACCTTTTTTAGGAAATTCTCTAGTGTATATTTTATTAAAAATTTCGAGAATATTATTTTCCATCTTTGGGTACTTAGTTAAAATTTCTTCCATAAAATCAAGGAGTAGAGAATATTCGTATCCTATTGATTTGTAATAATGATGCTGATAAATAGTTTTCACAATTTTTTGTCTAATGA
>DXJA01000374.1 GCA_019056875.1 Candidatus Jordarchaeum madagascarense | reverse complement strand
TTATCTGAAAGAATAAAGAGTTTGGCTCCAGACCGGAAGGTGAAGTTTGTTCACGTATGCGGGACAGCCTAGAAACATCCTCTAAGCCTCGAGACACGAACATACTATTAGCAAAAACGGTTTAAGAAGCCTTCTTCCAGATAGTGTTGAAGTTATAGCCGGCCCTGGGTGTCCTGTTTGTGTCACGCCTTCCATTGTTTTGGATGAGGCTATTGAACTCGCACGGAGAGGTGTAATCGTCACTGTTTTCGGCGATTTAATGATGGTTCCGGCCACCGAAAGCTCCCTTTATGGCTTGAAAACGGAGGGCGCGGATGTAAGAATAGTTTACGGTCCACACGACGCGGTTGAAATCGCAGAGAAAAACCCGGACAAAGATGTGGTCTTCTGTGCGGTTGGATTTGAGACCACAGCTCCGGGAATTGCATCAGAGCTATTTAGAGGAGTACCCGAAAACTTCAGTATAATAAGCGCGCATCGGCTTATTCCTCCGGCAATGGAGCTTCTGATGGGCGTTGGTGATCTCCAAATAGATGGATTCATTTCTCCAGGGCATGTGGCAACGATTATTGGGGTTAACCCCTTCAGGCGTTTTGCAGATGCTTACCGCATGCCAACTGTGATATCTGGTTTTGAACCTAATGATGTTCTGCTTTCAATAGCCATGCTCCTGAAACAGCTAAAGGACAATGACCCGAAATGTGAAAACGAGTATATTCGACTAGTGAAGGAGGAGGGTAATCTTAAGGCTCGAAAAGTACTTGATGAAGTTTTTGATGTTGCTTCCGCTCATTGGAGGGGAATTGGGCGAGTACCGGAATCCGGTTATGTACTGAAAAAAGAATTCGAAGAATACGATGCAGAGAAAAAATATGAACTCACAATAAAAAACTCGGTGGACATTCATCCCGGGTGTAACTGCCACTTGGTAATAATTGGGAAAATATACCCACCAGAATGCAAACTATTCGGAACAGTGTGTAGACCCGAAAAACCATACGGACCATGCATGGTTTCAAGCGAGGGTACCTGCAGAATCTACCACAAGTACGGAGCCCACTTCAAATAATAATCACTCTCTTTCTTCAGAAGACTTTTTTCACCCAACAAACATTTTATATAACAGTGGATATTGTTTTCTCGTTCTTGAGAAACTGGTTACTAAATATCCTCATTTTGCTTGTTATTATCGAAAAATAGTGAAGTGGGTTTTATGCCTGATAAAAAACCTGTGATAGAGATTGCCGTTGAACCCGAGAAATGTGCGGGTTGTTTGATGTGTGCCTATCGATGTTCACTTAGATACACTGGCGCTTTTAACCCTTTCAAGGCTAGAATTAAAATTAACACAACTGAGGGCAACAAAATTGAGTTTACAGAGGAATGTACCAAATGCGGTCTCTGTGCCGAGTACTGTCTCTACGGAGCCCTAGTAGCAAAGGAGAGTGATTGAATGGAAGTGGGTGGATACGCGGGTAGAATCTTAAACGTAGACCTCACGGATCAAAATTGGAAAGTAGAAACATTAGACATGGAAACCGCTAGAAAATTCATTGGTGGATTCGGAGTAAACAACTGGATAGCGTACAATCTAATCCAACCCGAAAATGATTCTCTTTCCTCCGAAAATCCAATAATCATAGGGGCGGGTCCTCTAATCGGCACCATGGCTCCTTCCACAACGAGAGTTATGATAACTACAAAACTGCCCATTAACGGGGCGGTAGCGTCGGGAAGCGGCAGCATGGCTTTTGCAGGCATGCTCAAATGGGCGGGATATGATTACATAGTAATTACCGGGAGAGCGGAGAAACCGGTTTATCTCAAGATTTTTGACGACGATATAGAAATATGCGATGCGGCTGAACTATGGGGCAAAG
This sequence comes from Candidatus Jordarchaeum madagascarense, assembly GCA_019056875.1. GTDB lineage: Archaea > Asgardarchaeota > Jordiarchaeia > Jordiarchaeales > Jordiarchaeaceae > Jordiarchaeum > Jordiarchaeum madagascariense. Next base: position 2,625 of record DXJA01000374.1, on the reverse strand, counting down.
ACCTATACGAGACTGACGATGAACTGAAAAAGAAATACCACGGAGACTGCAGCGTGATTGCCACCGGACAAGCGGGAGAGAACCTTGTACGATACGCATTTGCCTTGGTTGATAAGACGGCCACAGTTGGGAGAGGCGGTTTGGGGGCCGTTATGGGTTCAAAGAATCTAAAAGCCTTGGTGGCACGAGGCACAAAGGGGGTCAAGGTGGCGGATCGCAAGAGATTTATGAAGACAGTTGATTCAATGCTGGACCGTATGAGAAATTATCCTCTTCGAGAATTCTGGCACCAGCACGGCTTCATGGCCGCTTGGGATGTCATTTGGAATCTTTATGGCTTTCTGCACGATAACTGGAGTGCGGCTTATCCCTCAGAAAAGGCTAATGAACTATTCGGAAAAGAAAGATTTTACGAACTTAAAAATAAGGGATTCGCTTGTCCCTCCTGTCCAATCGGAGATAAAGACCTGCTTGAGATCAAAAACGGTGAATTTAAAGGAATGGTTACACCCACGACCTCTTATCTTAATTCTTTGTTCTTCTTTATGTACTGTGAAGATTGTGATGCTAACAAAGCTGTTAAGGCTCTTGATGTGATATCTCGCTACGGTCTTGATATAATCACTGTGGGACAGGTTCTTGATTTATTCGTTGGACTCTATGAGAAGGGAATCATCACCAAAGAAGACACCGATGGATTGGAACTCAAAAGAGACTTCAAAAGCCTAATGGAATTGGTAGATAAAATAGCTTACCGAGAAGGTTTCGGAGACATATTGGCTGAGGGCATGGTGCAAGCGGCTAAGCTACTTGAGAAAGATGTTGAGAAACAGGTGGTTCACATAAAAAATCTGAGCATCGTTTTCGATCCCAGAAACTTCGGCTTGGGCAGCATGGAATTCAGCCAAGTAGTTAATCCCATGGGTGCTCACGTAGCCTGCGGAGGGTCGCCCACTTACATGCCCGGCAGCGATATTGAAAAATTTAGGAGCCACGGCCAGAGAATGGGACAATCCATGGAGGCGGTAAATCGTGTTTTCAGCCACCCCACCGGCTTGGATATTGGCCGATTAACCAAATTCGGAGAGGATTGGTACTCCGTCCTTAGTTCTCTGGGCATTTGTGCTAGGGGACACATAAACCGCTTCTACACCATAAACACATGTGCGGATTTCTACTCATCGGCAACAGGATTTGAAACCAGTCCAGAAGAGTTAATAAAATCCGGTGAAAGGATATGGAACCTGCAGAGAGCTATCAATGTAAGAGAGGGCTTCACAAGGAAAGACGACAAGTTCCCGGATAAATGGTTTGAACCAGTGGAAGGCGATGGAAAAAAGTATCAGATGATGGACTACTTCAGAACAACAGTAATTACACGTGAAATTGCGGAAAGCTTTCTTGACGGTTACTACGATGAGAGGGGCTGGAATCTGGAAACAGGAATACCCACAGAAAAAAAGCTAAACGAATTAGGACTCGAATCAGTGGGGTCCAATCTAAAGAAAAGAAGACTGCTATGAGCGAGCTATTTGGTACCAATTTACCCTTCTTATGCTCTCTATTTTATCATTATGGCTGATAGGTAGCCTACTATGGCGTCTTGGCTTCCTCGAATGTCATAGCTTGTGGCGTATTGTAGTTTTATTCCTTTGGTAGCACCCAGTTCTTTTGCGGCAACTATTGCACATGTCACAGGTGCTGCTCCACACATGGTAAGATCCTTTTTTCGCACTAGCGCAAGTAGTCCTTTGTCATCTAGGTTTTCAACCTTACTGATTATTTCTCCGTCGGTATCATGAACCCATTTTATAACCTTCTCTATCGGTCCACTTCCCGCAGGGGCGTAACCATACATCATTCCGTAGTGGGTTAGATCCGTGCTAGCGATTATTATAGCGTTCGCGTTCTCCTCTTTGATTGCCTCAGCGACTCCCATTCCCACCTCATTACAGGTTTCCCAATCAGACATCCCCATCGCTATTGGGGCTATTTTCAAATCTTCGTAGAGTTCCTGCAGGAATGGAAGTTGCACTTCAAGAGAATGTTCTGACATGTGGGCACTGCTGTCATCAAGAATTATCTGTGCATTCCTGATTATTGATTTGGCGAGCGTGGTATCCACGGGAACTTTTCCCTCGGGCATTATCCAGTTCCCTTCCCCCATGATTGACGCACCCGGATAACCCATATGGCTAGGACCTATCAAAACAAAAGAATCTGGTTTACCATCATCAGCGATAGCCCGGTACACATGTGCCGCAACGGGGCCCGAATAATAATAACCAGCGTGCGGAGCTACGCAAGCAACAATATTCCTGGGACCATTGGGATTAACTTTTGGAAGACTTTTCGGTCCAAACTCGCTAAGATAACATTCCCTAATCATTTCCTTCAAAGCCTGTTTATTTCCTGGATAAAATCCAATCGCAGCAGGACTTCTATCCCTCATATTTTCAAACACTCCTTCCAAACTTTTAGTATTATTTTCAAATAGGTTAACATCTTCTTCTAGGAAGTTCTCTTTGATATTTCTTCCTACGAAGGATACTAATATTATTTTTTTAATTACTCTTCAATATCGAAAATACACAAGCACATGATTTCAATATACTTTCACCATCA
>DXJA01000039.1 GCA_019056875.1 Candidatus Jordarchaeum madagascarense | reverse complement strand
GTTATGGCCATGATGTCGATTCCTTCTCCCGACAGAACATCTCTTTTTGCTGCTGCTCTTATTGCTTTTGTTGCTAGTTCTTTTCCCTCGTTTATGTCCATGCCTTCTTTGAAGTATCTCTCGAGAGTTCCGAGAGCTATTTCTGAACCAGAACCCGCAGACGCATAGGAGTCTTTTAGAAGAGAGCCCAGTAAGTCCAAGGTGTATATTGCGGGTCCTTCTTCATCTACTCCACCGATGATTGTTTGACTGAAGAAGGGTACCATTTTCCTTTCGTAGAGTATGTTCGATAGAAGGGTGGCAGCGGCGCGAATGCCTATTGGTTTACGCTGTTCCATAGCATACATTCTAGACATCGCTTCAAGCTCTTTTGATAGAACTTGCATATCAGCTATAAGCCCAGCAACCGTAATTCCAATTCTGTCAGTAATCTTAAAGACCTTCCTACCGGTCCGACTAGTAATAAGCCTGCCATAAGTAACACGTTTTTCCGCGGCAAGCACAACTCCATTTTTACAAACTATTCCAATTATTGTTGCGCTCTCTGGATAACCTGACATTTTGATCCTCTCCTTAAACCATCAATCCTTCTAACAAATAAAAACTTTTTGTGAGAAAATTTAACATACTACAATCCCAATCTAATTATTACCTTTTATTAATTTCTGTCTCGGAGGCAATTTCATTTTAACTGGAAGGTGCAATTTATATAATGTTACAATTCTATGAACCAGATATAAATTTTTTATATTTAGCTCCTAGTATTTTTCATTTAAACAGTTAATAGCGTATCAACAGAAAGAAGTGTATTACCGCCGATAGAGTTAATAATTGTTCTTTTGCTTTGTTATTGAGGGATTTGAACATGCACCCATTTTCAAAAATCAAGAAGATTTATAGTTCAAGTGAACTTCTTGATATCGTTTTTCATAGGGCTTCGCGTCTCCCTCTAGATGTGCCTCGGCGTGCCACTCCGATTGTTAAGGCAAGAAAACGTGAAGTGACACGTGTGAGGTTTATTTCAGATAATCTTGTAAAAAAATTGGTTGGTATGATGAAAAAGTTTCCAAACTTGGATGATATACACCCATTTTATAGAGAGTTAGCGGATGTTCTGGTGGGTATTGATCGGTTAAAAGAGGTTTTGGCCTCACTTGAAGGAGCTGCCCGAGTAATAAAAAAAATTGCTAGGGAAAAGATCAGGGAGATAAATTTTTCGAAGGACCCAAAATTCGCTGCAAAAGCTAGAATACAAGCTTATGCCCGAATCTCTTCTGTCATTAAAAAATTAGAGGATCGATTAAATTTCTTGATAGATGCGTCAAAAACACTTTCAAGGCTTCCTACTGTTAATACTGATGAATTCACCATTGTTGTAGCGGGGTATCCCAACACTGGCAAGAGTTCTTTTGTAAAATCGGTTTCCTCCGCAAAACCCGAAATCGCAGAATATCCCTTCACAACAAGGAATATTATTTTGGGTCATTTCTCGTATAATAATAATCGTTTTCAAATAATCGACACGCCGGGCATTCTCGACAGACCAATGAAGGATAGAAATCAGATTGAGCTTCAAGCAATAACGGCTATTCGACATGTAGCTAATGTGGTCGTCTTCATTATTGATCCATCACTTAGTTGTGGCTATCCCATAGAAAGACAGTTAGATTTATTGAGCGAAATAAAAGAGACGTTTCCCACCCTTCCGGTGGTTAACGTGATTAATAAGGTGGACTTGATAGAAAGTGAATACTTGGAAGAAGTTAAAAAGAAAGTTGACAAACCAATTGACATGGTAGCTATACAGAACATTGGAGTGCAAGAGGCAATTGAGGCAGCAATAAAGGCCATCAAACTCCAAGGAGAGTTGAGATATGCGAAAGAAGCCGCCTTTTGAAAATGTATTCATGATTATAAAAAGATTAGAAAATGAGCTACGGGAAGCCATGGAAAACAGACCGACAAAAGAATTTCCCCTAGTAGATATCGTCGAATCAGATAGGGAATACACCGTTTTTATAGATTTACCGGGTGTGGATAAGAATAAAATCATTTTGAATGCTTCTGGTAACTATTTGGATTTTTCAGCAGATATCCCCAGCCCGGATTTGGGTTCAAAAAAATATTTACTAAAAGAAAGAATTTCCGGCAGCCTCAAAAGACGCCTCACCTTCCCTGAAAAAATCGACATTAACAGTATAATTGCAAAGTACTCGGGAAACGATGGAATCTTAGAAATTCATATCCCAAAATCAAAGTCGGAACAAGAAGGTAAAGTAAAAGTTGATTAACAACTAATTGGTTGGGATACCGAAAAGAGTACCGAAAAAATAAAGTAAAAATAATTTTGAACAAGAACTACGTAAACTTTGACAGATATTCTTACAAATTTTTGGAATCATATTCAAAGACTTTTTGATGAAGAGTTCTAAAGTGAATTTTGAAGTTTGATTCCATCTACAGTAACTATTCCGGATTCCTTTTCTTTACCCTCAACTTCGAATTTAACATTCAAAATCTTTTCAGTTACTGTAATGTTGCTAAGTAGATGAAGAGTTAATTCAGTGACTTTTATTTTGGATTTACCATCGGCAACTGCGAGATAGGGGATCAGCATATCCCCCAGATGAGAATCAATGGGAGCTTCTCTTTCAATTTCTTTCAGAAGTTTTTCGGCTGCCTCTTCTCCAACTTTTTCTGCCGGTTTGCCTCTTTCCCCCAAAGCGTCTCCACCAATTATGCTACCGGACTCTGTTTCGGCCCATAATACCACACCAGACCCAGGCGCTAGATGGGGATCCTTTTCTTTTTCACACCATTCTAATTTGATTTCAACGTCTTTAAACCCGGCTCTCTTGAGTTTATTTTCTGCAGAATCGGCTTGCCTTTGAGCAACATGTTGTGGTAGTCTCACAGCATGAGAGATTCCTTTGATGCTTAGAATTTCTCCTCTCTCTGTCAAGTTTAAGGGCAATAACTTCTTTATGGGTTCAATAACAGCTCTAACCAATCCACCTCCACGCGGATAATGTCCTCTCCGAACCAACACTATCTCTGAACGATAACCCATTTTCATCAGAAGGGGTAAAACAACTTTAGTTATGTAGTCCAGAGGGGGACTCCAAGCCACATCCGTACCGCCTCTAATCTCTATTTCTGTTGGTGACTGCGCGAAAGCTGCACACGGCATCAATGTTTGGAGAACGAGACTGATAGAGCCAGCTGTACCAATATCGAATTTAAAACTACCTCCCTGAGGCCTATCCGGATGAAAAGTTATAGTACTTGATCCAACTTTAACGCCTGATACATTGGCTTGAGTGATTCTAGCCAAAGCATTGATAGCTGTTGCGTGTTGAGCCTTCAAACCCGGTTCCGATCTTTTTGCACGGATATTAAAAATCTTAACCGGTTCATTCACTAAAGCCGATAGAGCTGTGCTGGTTCTTAATGCCTGGCCTCCGCCTTCGCCTAAACTGCCATCGATTTCTATGATTTCGGTTACCTCCACTATGCCTTTATTCTTTCATGAAAATAATTTGGTTAAAGATACAAAAATAGTTATTTTTGAGATACATGAATTCTAATTAGTTATGATACTATCTCCTTTTATTTTGATTCCTTCATTTTGGAGGAGTTTCTTTTTAAGCTCGGGGCCGTATCCGAATCCTCCAATTTTACCATCGCTTTTAACAACTCTGTGACAGGGAATTACCATGCATAATGGATTTTTTGCAATAGCGTTTCCCACCGCTCGAGCCGCCTTTTTATTTCCCACCTTCTCTGCGAGTTTCCCGTAGGTGGTTACTGTTCCCCAACCAATTGCTCTACCGGCCTCCAAAACCCTTTTTTGAAAGGGAGGTAAACCTGAGAGGTCGATTGGCTCATTAAATTGCATCTTTTCTCCCTGAACAGCTCGAAAAATTTTTTCGGAAACCGATAAGCAAAACGGGTCTTCCTTGAATTCAATATTTTCATCTCGAATTTTTTCTATCAGTTTTTTCTTTGCGGTTTCCTGACCTCTAACCGGTAGTACAGTGGCGACCAATTTTTCTCCCCGCCTAGCGGCTCCCGCGTACAATCCATTTTTTCCCAGTATCGAAGCGATTACAACCATGTTTCCACACCTATAATGGCTGAGTACTTTTTTAGTCTTTTTCGACAACTTCGTGAGTATTATTCTTTTTGACAATTTCTCTGAGTCTTTTGTCTCCCCCTATCTCCTTAACGATTCGCGCTACGTTATCGGGTACAAGGTGTTCCCATTTCTCATTCGCGATGATTTTTTTACGAATGTCTGTACCGCAATACAATTCTCTTTGGTATAGGAGAGAGGGTTGAACATTATATCCTGCTTCTTGGAATAATACCTTTACCAAGGAGTTATTTGAAAAAATTATTTGGAAGGGGGGAGTATAGGATGCTACGTGAGCCACCCAAATACGGTTATCATTAACATCTGGAACGGGTATAACATAATATCTTTTTGGATCCACCTCATCATCTAGCGCACTTCTAATCATCCAAATTCTTTCACCTGCATTAAAGGGATCCTTGAAGGTATGACTGTATTGAGCACTACCAATAGCTATAATTAGTTGATCCACTTTTTCCAGTAGGTTTTTTACCACGTAAAAGTGTCCGAGGTGAAATGGTTGAAATCTACCTACAAATAGACCTCGAATCATTGGCATCCCTTTATTCCAATTATTACTTATTAATGGATAGTCAAATACTCTTTATATTTTTCTTTGTTGCCTTTTCATTAAAAATCTATTTAGAAAAATTTCTTAACCATAGCATGATTAAGAATGAAAAAATTAGATTTGGAGAAATACTTTTAGAGTTCAAAAAAGGATTTAACTATAATGGGTTCTTACTCGATTAATTTAATTTTGATTGTAAAAGGGTGTCAGCATCATGGGCAAGCAGAGAATTATTGCTTTATTGACTGATTTCGGTTTGAAGGAATCATCGGTTGCTGCTATGAAAGGCACTATATTGAGTATTTGTCCAGAGGCCCAGATTGTCGATATTTCCCATGAAATTCCTCTTTTCGATGTAAGACACGGTGCTTTTGTGCTAGCCTCTGCCGCCACACATTTTCCAAAGAGCACCATTTTTGTAGGCGTAGTTGATCCAGGTGTGGGTACTGAGCGAAGAGGAATAGTTATAGAAACTAGGCATTTCTTGGCGGTTGGCCCCGATAATGGGCTCTTTTCACTTTTCATGGATCGAGAAGGAGTTAAAAGTGTTTATGAAATCAAAAATAGAGAGTTAATGCTTGAAAAGGAAACCCATACTTTCCACGGTTTAACGATTTTTTCACCAGTAGCAGCGCATCTGGCAAACGGAGTTGAACCCAAACTGGTGGGTCCTAGAATCAATAATTATATTCGTTGGAATGTTCCAAAATCTATAATTAAAGAAAGAGCAATTTTGGGCGAGGTTATTCATGTAGATCAGTTTGGAAATGGTATAACTAACATAACTAAAAGGGATCTAAAAAAAATCAACGTAGCATATGACACTAGTATAAAAATCAAGCTTGATAGCAAGAGAATTAATTCCCCATTTAAAAGGGCGTATGGGTTTGTCAAAACAGGAAAATATGTTTGTGTTATTGGCAGTTATAACTTTTTAGAAATATCGATAAATCAAGGTAACGCTGCCAAAAAACTAAGTCTAAGAGTTGGAAACAAAATCAGAGTGGAGAAAGCTAGCTGAAAAGTCAAATACAAAAAATTAGAGATTTTAAAATATTGTTTTAGTGAAGCCTGTAAAGGCTTGATGAATTCTTTTATTCTGTTTCACTTAACTTTTTTAGGATACTTCCAAAAATCACTTTTTCATCGCCTTTGGATAGAGAGTATAATCTTTGTAGTATCAACTCTGGTGTTGATTTAGCCAAATAGTTAAATTTCGGTGTCCTATCAACTATGAGATTAAGGTTTTCGTCAAGACCTCGTGCAGAAATTCCATCCACCCTAACGGGACTTTTGGTCAGGCTGATTATTTCTTCAGATAGGTGGCTGACAAACACTGCGCACGTTTTTTTATTTTCACACATCATGTCTAGTATCCCTGCAATGATCTTAGCTGCGGCTCCACTCTCGGTCATGGCTTCTACTTCATCGAATAAAGCGAGTTTTGAAGCAGGATTGGTTACTATGGATACAAATCGTTTAATTGTCGTTTCTAAAGCTCCTGCGGACATCATTCCTTGAGATTTTCCAAAGTAGAACAACTCCTCGAATAGGCTTATACTTGTCTTTTCTGCGGGGACGGGAAAACCCATCTGAGCTAGTATAGCTATCTGGGCTATGAGCTGAATAGCCATGGTTTTTCCTCCTGAATTTGCACCCGAAAGCATGACAATTTGCTCCCCATTTGTGTTTGCCATTTTGAAACCAGGGTTACCTACTATGTAATTAATGGGCACCACCTTTTCTTCTCCTTTAAACTCTCTCTCTTTCAGAAAAATATTATTCCCGTTTTCGAATCCGATTCCATAGTTTTCATTTTGAATTGTGGGAGCGTTGAGTTCGTATTCTTTGGAGAATAAGCCTATTGCAAAAAACAAATCGAATTCTAGAACCGATTGCACCGCTCTTCTGACTATATGAATGTGTTTTTCAAGTTTATCTGCTATCTCCCTTAGCAGGGTGTATTCCTTGATTTTGTACTGTTTGCGTAAATTATTTTCTAATTCAATAGTTTTGGAGCGATTTAACTCCAATGGTAATAGAATTTC
>DXJA01000373.1 GCA_019056875.1 Candidatus Jordarchaeum madagascarense | reverse complement strand
ATTAGAATATTATTCTAATATTCTTGAACCTTAAGATAATAGTTTCATAGCTAAGTTCATTTTGACTTGTTAGATTAAATTTAAATCGATTTGAATGTAGAATAGTTACAGGTTGAGACGCATGATATGGGTTATAGACGAGTTAAAAAAGATTGGAGAAATTCAACCGGAGGTTATAAGCAGTCTCCTCGGTGAGATTCGGGAGAGCAACCCGGATTTATACAAATCAATAATTGTTGGGGCATATGTTGATGGGCGTATAAGCTTGAGCGAGGCTGCCGAATTGCTCGGGGTGACCAGAATCGAGTTTCAGAGAGAGTTGAAGGAAAAGGGTATACCTATCAGGATGTCATCGAAGGAGGATGTTATGGCTGAAGCAGAGGCAGTTAAGCTAGGGGAAGAGTGATTACAAACGCGACGGTTCTTTCGAATTTTATATTTGTTAAAAGAGGGGATGTACTTTATTTTAAAAATTTTTAGGACTCAAGCTGAGAGTATATTTTGTTTAGTTAATTAGGAACTGAAAAAGCTTATATCGGACTCATATGTATTGGATATACTATTAGTTGCAATATAACAAAATCAAGCAATTTGAACGTACGGAGAATAACTTCCAGACGACGACAGAGGGACTACCCAAATATGGAAAACGCCTTTACTGAGAATTGCCTCTCATCTTATCACCTAACTCACATCAACAGGCAAGAATTAGAATGTTACTTCGTTTTTTGGCACGCTCACCTTTGGAGAGGTAAGTGGTTTTTAAGATTTTCTGATTTTCTCTCTATATTTGGTGCCTTGTGCAGGTTGCTTGGGGAATTGTGGGTCTCCAGTAAGTGAGGGGTGGATCGGTATGGCTTTGCCTGTGAGTATTTCAGTTATTGTTTTGTTCGTGGTATTTGTTCTGATTGCGGTTAGGAAGATAGGTAACATTAGACTTAAGATTTGGCAGATTATGCTTGGTGGAGCGGTGGCTGTTCTACTTACACAGGAGATTTCTCCTCTGAATGCGTTAGAAGCGATAAATATTGATGTGATGCTGTTTTTGTTTGGAATGTTTGTGGTGGGGGAAGCTTTGTATGCGAGCGGTTATCTTTTCCATTTATCTCATGGTTTGTTTAAAAGGGCTAAGAATGTGGATTATCTAATACTGCTGATTTTGTTCAGTATGGGTATACTCTCCGCTTTCCTTATGAACGACACACTGGCAATCATTGGCACCCCGTTGGTTCTGTATTTTGCCAAGAAGTACCAAATTTCTTCAAAGCTTTTGCTCCTATCTCTGGCTTTCGCCGTGACCATCGGCAGTGTGATGAGTCCCATAGGCAATCCTCAAAACCTTTTGATCGCCATCGGTGGCGGTATTAAAAACCCCTTTGTTGAATTTTTCAGGTATCTCACCGTTCCCACAATTATTAATCTCTTTATTGCTTATGTTGTGCTCAAAATATTTTATAGGGGTCAATTTGGGAAAAAATTGGAAGATCAGGATCCAGAGCCTATAAGTGATCCGAGGCTAGCATTGCTTTCAAAAATTTCTTTGAGTTTAATCGTTGTTATGGTGATTGTAAAAATTTCGTTAGTGTTTTTGGGATCAGCTGTTGAGTTTAGATTAACTTATATCGCTCTGATATCTGCGGCTCCAATTTTAATCTTTAGCAGAAGGAGAATTGAGGTATTGAAAAATATTGATTGGTATACTTTAATCTTTTTTGCTTCGATGTTTGTTTTAATGCAGAGTGTTTGGGACTCGGGGTTTTTCCAGTCCTTTATAGGGTTAAATCAGAGCATAACTCAGATCTCAACCATTCTGGTGACCAGTGTTATTACCAGTCAGCTGATTTCCAACGTGCCCTTCGTAGCCCTTTACCTGCCACTCTTAAACTATTACAACGTTTTTCTGGGTCAGATACTGAACTTGCCTTTTGTCTCTCTCTTCCCGCAGCTCCTAGAAAACTTTGGCGGGGTCTCCACCATTCAGTTGGTAGCCCTGGCCGCCGGAAGCACCATTGCTGGAAACTTGTTCATTCTGGGGGCTGCGAGCAACGTGATAATCATCCAGAACGCGGAAAAAAGTGGGGAAACATTAACGTTTTTCGAATTTGCTAGAGTGGGAGTTCCTCTGACCATCCTCAATATCCTAGTATACTGGATTTTCTTAACAGTGTTTTAAATACGGATAGGGAATTAAGATTTATAAAGGGATTAATTATCGTATAAAAAGAGGTGTGAAATATGTTATCGCAAATGCCGATTGATCTTAATAAAGTAAGAAAGGAAGACATGGACAGAGAAATATTAAGAGTGGGAATCATAGCGGAATTAGACGCGATAAATCTGTATGAGCAACTAGCGAACATGACCAAAAACATCGATGCTAAAAAAGTTCTTTTAGACATAGCAAAGGAAGAAAAGACACACGTAGGAGAATTCCTAACCCTACTACTTAAAGTAGACAAGGAACAAGAACAAGAATTAGAAGCAGGTAAAAAAGAGGTTAAGGAACTATCAGAAGAACGAAGGTGACGAAAGAAGTAAAAGCCTAACTTTTTTTATCCTACTTCATTTTTTACGTTAAACAATTTTTTATATCCACTTTTGAATTAACTCTTCCTATGTAATTAAAATTAATCGCGCAAGATTCAACGCAGTGGCATTTAAAGAGAGAGAAAATAGGGATAACGAACAAATGGATCGGCAAAGTTCAAATATCCGCCCAAAACCAAGAAAATGCGAATCCCGAAACAAACGCCAGATTTATTGACAAATTGAATTGGGTAGTTTTGAAATATACAAAATTGTAAAATAACAGGTAAGCGGATGTGGAAAGATGACAGGAGATAAGGACCTTAAAGATTGGATAAGAGCTCTTAAAGATAAAAATTGGTTAGTACGGATAGACGCAGCTGAGGCTCTTGAAACAACCGGGGATGAAAGAGCAGTTGAACCCTTGATACAGGCCTTAAAGGATGAAAATAAGGAGGTCAGGAGCGCAGCAGCAGGTGCTCTTGGAACAATAGGAGACGCTAGGGCAGTTGAGCCGCTAATACAAAACCTAAAAATTGATGAAGATGATGTTCGAATGGACGCCGCGTGGGCTCTAGGGAGAATAGGGGATGCGAGAGCTTTAGAGCAGCTCATCCAAGCTCTCAACGATGAAAATTGGGATGTGGTAGGAGAGGTGACCCTGGCTCTGGGAGAGATAGGTGACACAAGAGCGGTTGATCCCCTTGTCCAAATTCTAAATGATGAAGAAGGAAATATTCGAGGAGAGGCAGCACAAGCCCTGGGAAAGATAGGAGACGTTAGGGCGGTTGAATCCCTAATAAATGCTCTGAAGGATGAGGACTGGTATGTTCGAAGAGCAGTAGCACAGGCACTAGGACTTATAGGAGATCAGAGAGCGATAAAACCGCTCAACCAAACATTAAAGGTGGAGCCGTTGCCGGCTCGGTCGCGAGCTCCCTTCGACCGGTCGCCCGCCGAGCCATCCGAGCGGGCACTGGT
>DXJA01000372.1 GCA_019056875.1 Candidatus Jordarchaeum madagascarense | reverse complement strand
ACTTATATTGGAATTTTTAATTAAAAACTAATAGGGAAAGTCAATTTTTAATTTTTAATGAGTCAAAATATACTAACTAAATTTTTAGGGAAAGATTTTGATTAGTGGTTCTATGATCTCTGCTTGAGGGTTGCCACCATTAAGGCCATAGCGTATGCAGGGGCTCTCTCCGCTCCTTTCTCCCCAATGACCTGTCCCAAATCAACAATTTTCCTAAAACCTGCTTCTAGAGCAGCTTTACGAGCCAAAAAATCTTTCCCAATACCCGTTACAACCACTCTTTCAATCGCAGGATTCCTAGAAGCAACCTGAACTAGAGCCTCTCTTATCTGAGCTAACTGACATTGGTAAATGTACCGAGCAATCTCATAAATCTCATTCCTCTGAAGCATATCGGTGTCTGCACACACCATACGAGCTAAACGTGCCAAACAGTAATCAATAGTTTTACCTCTACCATCCGCGGTTTCACAAGAATACTCATCTTCACGAATATTACTTAGAACCAAGTGCACATCAGCTACTAGAGCAAATTTCTCTGACGAAACCCTACAATCCTCACCCCAAACCGGAATGCGGCGCACGATTGCGGGTATCGTGGTTCTAAGTACACCAGTGTAAACGAGTTCTCCCGATATCAATCTCTCAGTATCCGTTTTTCCCAGAGTCTTCGGTCTCCCCTCCACTATCGGGATAATATCTGTGGTCGTACTTCCCACATCAATCAAAAAACAATCACTCATCTGGCGTCCCGCCATCCAACCCGTCGCAGCCCAATTAGCTGAAGCAACCCTCAGAGGCTCTTTCCTAGCTTCGCTAATGGACAAAAGATTGGCATCAACATCAACCACCCAAACGCTAGTTTCGGGAAACACCTCCTCTATGGAGTCTAAAATATGATTCACTCCCTCACGCTTGGTTTGATAAGCATCAGAAAGCTCCGCAGTCATAGTAACCCCCACAGAATTAGGACTTCTGTCCTTACACAAATCATTCTTGACCTCCGTCAAAAGTTGGGGTAGTTCCGAAAGAGAATGCTCCCAAACCGGGAAATATACCGAACGGGACTCATAACCATCCACAGTGTTTAAGGAGCTTGTGTGCAGCACCACAGCTTTCGTGTTTACGCCCCCTATATCAAAACCTAAAAAGAGCAAGACAAACCACCTAGTAGCTTAGCCTTTTTTTATTAATCCTTCCTTTTTTGCCATTTCGATTAAACCAGTCGGAGCAGTTAACCCTCTTTCATCCATCATATCTGTTACTCGGATAAGAACTCTGCCCCAGTTGTTGATCGCCCCTTCAGCGAACTTGCGTGTTTTTTGATCCTCTTCACTATCTGAGAGTTTTTCCAGAGACCATTTTAGTATACTCACTAGATCAAAGCAAGCTTCTGCAACTCCTGAGGCCCTTCCTAGAAACGCTCGCGCATCCTCTAAATCCTTGGAAAAGAGGGCAGCCGCGATGAAAGATTCCACGGTTGAGTTGAGGGCTTGGCAAACATGGGCGAAGGCTCTAATCGTGATGGGAAGGCACTCTCTGCTATTTTTTGCCCCCAGTATTTCCTGAATATTTCCAGCGCTCAGATTACGCTGGATAATGCGGCCCTCGGTAAACTTCTGAAATGCCCCCTTTACATCTCCTTTACTCATAGCCTCCTCTGCTTCTTGAATAGTTTTAATGTAGAGAGCGTTTCCCTTTGTGCTTAAATCCATTTGTTTGCCTCCAATTGGTGAACTCTCAGAAAAAAGATTAACCGAAATCGCTATAACTCTTACTATCCCAATCCTTGAGTTCTAACTCTTCAAGTCTTTAATTATCTCTTTTTTCATCTTTTCCATCTTCACTTTTGCCAGTTCCTTATTTTTAGAGTGCGCAACAAGAATAAAGTGGCTTTTTCCCTTGACTAGGAGTGGCGGAGCTGCTACCCCTTCACGATTTGCAACCTTTTTGAATTTGTTCAAATCCATTTCTGAAGAACTGGGAAGATCCACTTTTTTAAAGTAGGCACACCCCCCAATATCTATCTTTGAAGGTAAAGCCCTACTTGTAATGGCTTTGTATATCATGTCTGCAATGTTTTGCTTGAGAACCCTTCTCAATCCCAAATAAGAGGTCGTGAGCCGCGGATTAACTTCCAGAATAGTCACATCATCTGGGGAAAGAATGAGATCCACCCCCACATATCCCTGTAAACCTTCGATGTTTTCAACCAAGTTTTTAGTAGCTTCAAATGCTGTTTCCTTTAATCTATGTTTTAGAGGAACGTATCCCCCTTCATATTTGGACTCCTTGTCCGGCGACATTATATTCATGGATTGGAAGTTTAGACTTAGGGGAAAGGCTCTCTCTCCATTTGAAACTAAGCTAACACTTGCGTCTACACCCTCCACGTATTCTTCTAAAAGAAAAGTTTCATTTCCGCTTACTTTGCGTATTTTTTCTATAGCTTTGGGGACTTCTTCATAGTTACTTACGAGACTCATACCCTCGCTCCCAGCACCATCCAAAACCTTAAACACCACCGGATAACCTATACTCCCAGCAATTTTCTCCACACTCGCAGTAGAACCATTGATTTTTGCCAGTCGGTGCTTAGGAACTTTTAATCCCAGTTTTTTTGCGATTCCAAGAAGCTTACTTTTATCGGTGGTTAGCTCTATTGCAGACGGGAGAGGGCCCAAAAGGTTAGCACCAGCTTTAACCGCCTCCGAGGCTAGCGAGTAAAGAATGTTGTCAGTTTCAGGTGCTATTAAGAATGCGGCGTCAACCGCACCCACCATTTCTCGAAAAAACGATAAATCCGAGCTATAAACAACTTCGACCCGGTTTGCTCTTAAAGGAGGGTCAAACTGTGCAATCCGGTGGTCAAGCGTTGTGTAAACCTCAAGACCTGCTTTTCTGAAATCCTCAACCGCACAACGCAGCATAGCGTAGGCTTCACCTATCAAGCCCGAAATCTCTCCTTGAACAAAACCTCCTCCAGAAAAAAACTCAAAAACCAGTAATTTCAAATCAACCACCAGAACTATACCTACTAGTTACCTATAGACCTTGTAGTTTTAACTTTAGTAACAACACGAAGTTTTTTTAAAATCAGATACACATTCAAACTTAAAAAACTTACAACATCTCTAATCTTTTCAAGAACACTATTGAACTATCTAAAAATTCTCACTTTGACAATTAATGGTGGTTAGTATGAGAGTAATCCCGGTAATAGACGTATTAAAAGGAAAAGTTGTCCAGGCCATAAGGGGAGAACGGCAGAAATATCAGCCATTAAAAACGGTTCTAGCACCTTCCTCAGAACCCACAGAAATTGCTCAGGCATTCCAGGATATTTTCGGTTTTAATGAAATGTACATAGCGGATTTAGATGCTATACAGGGACTAGGCTCAAACATTGAGGTGATTAAAAAAATTTCTAACTGTACTGACTTGAAACTCATTATCGATGCGGGAGTGAACAAACCCCGGGACACGATACGAATTTTGGAGGCTGGGGCGGAAAAAGTTATCATAGCCACTGAAACATTGGATTCAATCAAACAATTAGAAGAATGCGTAAAGATAGCGGGGAGACAAAAGATTGTAGGAAGCCTTGATTACAAGGAAGGAAGAATTCTCACAAAATCTAAAGAAATAATGCAATTTAAACCAGTTCAGGTCGCAGAAATATTTGAGAAGACGGGAGCTGGTGAAATTATTTTCTTAGAGCTTTCCCGGGTAGGCACCCTCCAAGGATTAGAAACAGTAATCCTAAAAAAAGTAATTCAGACAGTCAATATACCCGTCTTAACCGGCGGGGGAATCGACAGTGTGCGTGAAATAATAGATCTGCAAAATCTCGGAATCGCAGGCGTGCTGGTCGCCACAGCGTTTCACAAAGGAAAAATCCGCCCTAAAGACATTCAAAACTTGATATAAAAATTAAAATTAGAGTATTCAAGTCGATATGTTTACTATTGCTCTAAGTTTTAGATTTCTGGTAATTGTGTGTTTTAATGAATCAAACCTTTGATATGGGTTTTAGCGGTATTTTTATTAGAATGTGTACAATTTAAGTAATTGGTGTACAAAATGAGTGAGAAGACTATGTCTGCGAGGTTTGACTCTGAGCTATATGAGGAGATTCTGGAGTATGCCCGGGAGAAAGGAATACCTAAGACGAGGGCGCTTAGAGAGTTGACAAAAGAGGGAGTGAAGAAATGGCGGTTAACGAAGGCTTTATCCTTCTATAAGGATGGGAAAATAACGATTTGGAAGGCGTCGCGAATAGCAGGAATTCCCCTCTCAAGAATGGTTGAGATTGCAGCCTCCGAAAAAATACCTATTCACTTCTCAGAGGAAGATTTGGAGAGGGACTTCAAAGCCGTATTCGGTGAAACCTTTTGAAAGTAGTTCTCAACGCTAGCCCCCTTATTTATCTTGGAAAAAAGAGAAGGATTGATATTCTGGGGCTTGTGTTCAAAAAGATAATTATTCCTCCACAGGTGGAGGCGGAAATAATGAAAATCGCTAATAGTCCTGAAGCTTTACAGTTACAAGAAGCTATCAAAGAGGGATGGATAACAGTGGAAAGAACTTCCGAAGACCAAGCGGAGCAGGTTGCAAGGTTGTTTCCTGAGATAGATGAAGGAGAAGCCGCTGTGATAGCATTGGCAATTGAGCAGCAGACAGAAAGTGTGGTAATAGATGATGCTGAAGCACGGGTAGCTGCTGGATACTTTAGGCTAAAGGTTTATGGCACTCTTTATGTTATGCTAGAGGCACTTAAACGTAATGTTCTAAAATCCAAAGCTGAGGTAAGAAGCATCGTGGATAATATGCTGAGAAGAGGCTTTTACCTCTCCACAGAGGTCTATGCGAGGTT
>DXJA01000371.1 GCA_019056875.1 Candidatus Jordarchaeum madagascarense | reverse complement strand
TTTCCAAGTTCACTAGTGAGGTTCGTTTTATGGAGCAAAGTTTGATTCTTTTAAAACCTGATGCGGTGCTTAGAAGAGTCGTAGGCGTACGCGTCTTGGAACAATTTTTGGAGAAAGGTTTTGAAATTAACAATTTCCTAGAACTGCAAGTTTCTGAAGAACTTGCGGAAGAACATTACGCAGAGCATAAGAGTAAGCCCTTTTTCCCTAGATTGAAAGAGTACATAATGTTATCCCCCATTGTTGCAATGGTGGTTAGTGGAGCGGGGATAATTCATAGGATTCGTGAAATGGCTGGGGCTACAATGGCTAACAAATCGGAAGCTGACACAATTAGAGGAAAGTATGGGGTTTGGGGTGGAATTAATGTCATTCATGCCTCAGACTCTAGTGAAAGCGCGAAACGTGAAATAACGCTCTGGAGCAATAAAACACCACTTATTAAGACTGAGGGTCTTGAAAGCGCTCAAAAATATGTTTCGGAATGGGCTCCTAAAATAATTACAGATTTCACTCCTAAACTTAAAGAAGTTTGTAAGAAACTCTCAGAGAATCCCAATTTCTTAGAAACTGCTAGGCAGCAAATAGGGGAGTATCTTTCAAAAGAGAATCCATACCAAAATAAAAAACACCTAAACAGGCTTAGAGACGCTATTGTTGAAGCAGTTTTGGAGACCTGATTGTCCCAAGGTCCTTTTTCAATATACTAATTTAAAATATTTTTCAAAAAGTAGCTTCTTTAATTTTATTGTTTCTGGTAGGACTGGGTCCATTTGAATTTTCGTGGTTTTCTCTTCAGAACTAGAAGGTTCTTTCTGCATTTGCTCGAGCAGAAGTAAAGAGATGAACCATCTTTACGAACATATTGAATACCTGTTCCAGTTTCGATTTCCTCTCCGCAGAACGAGCAGTTATACTTTTTTACCATTTTCGGTCTCCTTAGACTAATTGTATTCGAATCCCTTTACATATCGGAATATAAGAATCTTTCTACTTTAGAAGATAAAGCAAATCCTAAATAGAATTTCTCCCCTCGTTAATGCGCTGTAGATAGCGAAAGTTTTAAAGGTTTTATGTATTCTCCTTCTCTAGTGAAAGTTTGGAGAATGATAGAAATGAGTACCGAAGACATATCTATTCCCTCAGAGGTAATAACTGTGGTTGCCCGTACCGGTGTGACCGGCGAAATCATACAAGTAAAGGTACGTATTCTTGAGGGACGAGATAAAGGACGTATTCTTACACGTAACGTTAAAGGCCCCGTGAGAAAGGGTGACGTACTAATGCTCAGGGAAACTGAGAGAGAAGCGAGAAAAATCAAACCCCGTTAAGATTTTTCCACAAAATATTGTACACCGTATTTCAAAATTCTGACATAACCTGTTTACGGCTTCCTAATCCTTTTTAATTGAAATCATGAAATCTATTATTTTGCGCATAATTTTTTGTGGATAATAAAAAGTGGGCTATATACCGCTCCATGCTGCACTTTGAATTAAAAAATGGAAATCAACCAAAAATTAAAAGCGGGGATAGGAAGGCACAAGAAGGGAAAATTCAGATACACTCCCTTCTTTATAGCTGTTTTAAATTATGAACGCTTCTCCATTTTTGGGGCAGAAGGTTTCTAATTTAAATTCTTCTTCTACTTCTTCTCTAAACGTGGTACATACCGTCTTTTCACCATGAACCAAGAAAACGGTAGGGTTCGAGTTGTGCTTTAGCGATTCAATTGTATTAAATAGTTGAGTTCTATCCGAATGGGATGAAAAGTTGAAGTATTTAACCAGTGAATTTACTTTGCTCATTTTTCCCCCCATTGGATATTGTCCCGTTTCTAGGAGCGTTCTCCCGGGTGTTCCTGGAACTTGAAAACTCACGAGTAGTACAGCGTTATTTGGTTCCTCCGCTAATAAATTAACATAGTGATCTATGGGGCCGCCTTGCAACATACCCGCGGTGGATACAATAATTCCCGGAGAAAATATAGCATTAACTCTGTCCCTACTGTCTTTTACCCAATGGCACGAGCTAAGTGATTTCAGTAGAAGTTCATAGTCTCTAACGTAGTCTGGATATTGCGTCATTATTCTACTTGCGCCTCTGGCCATACCGTCTAATGTAACAGGGTAATCCATAAGATTCTTATGAAGTAGGCACAATATTTCTTGGGAACGTGCCACTGCAAACGCTGGCACCAAAACGGTTCCCCCGTCTTGTAGAGTTTTATTAACTGTGCTTATAAACTGTTTTTCTGTAGTTGCTCTGTTTGGATGAATTTCATGTGCATAAGTACTTTCCAATATTAATGCATCCAGTTTTAAATGGCCAAAGTTGGCCCCTTCCAATAATTGGGTTTTAATAGTGTTGAAGTCGGATGTATAGAGCAGTCTTTTTCCTTCCGCCTCTATTAACAAAGAATAACTCCCCGGAATATGCCCCGCATTCAAAAAGGTGACTTTACAATCATGGTTTAAGGATATATTTTCGCCATAATTTATGGGAACACTATTCTTCAAAGTTTTTCTTTTCTCTTCTTTACCAAAGGGAAATCGCTGCAATCTAAACATGTCATCATAAAGAAGATTAATAAAATCATACGTGGGTGGCGTCAAATAAAGTGGAAAATCATCCGAAGCATAGAGTTTTGGGAAAGCTCCAGAATGATCAAGATGAGCATGTGTCATAAACGCGGCGTCAACCTCTTCGGGGGGCGGAAGGGGAAATTTTGGCTCATTACGGCGGTTCATATAAATTCCGTAATCTGCCAGAATTCTGCTTTCCCCAGCATTCACGAAAATTCCTGAACCACCGACCGCCTGGCATCCGCCTAAAAAAGTGATTTGCATTAGAGTAACCTCCGTATATTACCTGTTTCAAATTAACTTTGAATTTAACAATTGAAGATCACGTATTCTCTTTGTAGGTTGGCCGGTTCCCCGACAATTACTGCATAAAATAGAAGAAACTGGTTTTCAAAAACCATTCATCATTTCTTATACCAAAATGCCGGTGAAATAACCCTCAAAGAACCTGTGTTTCTTCTCTTCTTACACGTTTCACATATCTCAGAGAACTATAAAAACATTCCGTGAGAAACCTTTTTTAAATTTAGTAACTCTACCTTTTCATAATTCCTATTCCTTAACTGTTGAGCGAAGCCTTACACGAATATTCCCTATTGAATTAGTTACCTCACAGTCCTTTTAATAATAACGGATATTTAAAAGGTAAAAAATCTGTTTAACAATTTCACAATATTAAGTGAAAGGTGAAAGATATTGAGCATCGAAATTAAGACCAAAGAGAACGTCGATCTAAAAGACTGCACATTTATAACCGGCTTTCACAGCGTCATTGGCGAAACCGGTTATATAACGGTCATGCATTTAATTAAAACTCTCAAAGCTGAGTGCATAGGCTACATCGACACCCCTCTTTCTCCGCCCATAACCAGCCTAGAGAACTCACGACTAACTCTTCCGTTTGAGATTTTCAAAAATGAAAACCTAGTCATCCTCTTCCCTAGGGTGCTCCCATACCGCGCTGAACAGAGAAGGTTTGCACAAACAGTAACACAATGGATAATCGACCACGAAATTAGAGAAGCAGCACTGATAGGCGGATTAGACAGCCAGTTTAAAACCGGAGAAGAGGAATTTAGAGTGGTTCCCACCAGGGCAATGCTTCAAAAAGCACAAAAAAACAAACTCCCCCTCCTAGAAGAAGGATTACAAGTTTTCGGACCACTAGCACTAATGCTAACCTCCCTAGACATCAAAAACTTCCCCGCCCTCGCGATACTACCCTTCGCCCAGAGAGGAAGACCAGACCCCATAGCAGCCGCTATCGCAATCAAAAAAATCAACGACATATATGAATACACCATACCCACCACGGAACTAATAAGAGACGCAGACGAAATAGAAGAAGAAATTAAAAAAATAATCAAACAACAAGAAGAAAGAGAACTAGGACCAGAACCAAAACCAGACATGTACATATAAAAAACTCATTTTTCCACCCCAACTTTTAGACCCAATAGAGTGGAGCACCAACTTTTTCCATAAGGATTACAATGTAAAAAGGGATTATCCCAAGTCACGATTGCAGATCCTAGAACATAATAACTTTCATACATAGTTACACGAACTCTGCGCAACAAAGAATTTCCATAACATAAAAAGCACCGTAACATCATCCATAGACCCCCAAGATATTTCCATGTACTTTAGTGCAATAATGGACTATGTACCGGGATTCGGTTTCGGCGGGTACGATTATATTTCAAACCACATAACCCACTACGTATACGGAATATGGTAGAAAAATAGAAGCTTTAATTGTGGGGTCCTTCTACTAGATATAATTTATTATAAACAAAATTCTACTTTTTGTAATATCTACTACGACCACCCTAAAAGTTAGAACCGTAGTCAACGTGTTCAAAAAATTTGTGTTGCCTTCTAAGGATTATGGAAAATATTCAAACAACACGTAGACCCAAAAAACTAGAATTGTTTCTGTCTTTCAAAATTCTCTTAATTACCTAATGGGACTGGTGTGATTCTTCAAGAGCCTTTTTTGCGATTTTTCGGACGAGTTCATCTGGATCCTTTTGTGCCCGTCTGAGGGCTTCTATTGCTCTCAAATCTTTTATCTGTGCAAGGGCTCTTGCCGTTTCTATTCTAACCTGTACATCTCCGCCTTCTAGGGCTTGAATCAGTGGTTCTACAGCCCGCACATCACCGATCTTTCCCAGAGCCCAAGCTGCTGCATTTTGAACATATGATAGACTATCCCATGAAGATGTTTTTTCTATCTTGAGAATCTGTATTAGGGGTTCTACGGCTCGCGTATCATGGAGCTTGCCTAGGGCTTCTGCTGCGGCTTCTTGAACTTCTCTATCTTCCTCTTTTAGGGCTTGGATGAGAGGTTCCGCGGCTTTAGCGTCTCCAATCTCCCCCAGAATCCAAATTGCGCCCATTCGAACGTATTTATCTTCGTCTTTTAGGGCGGGTATGAGGAGTTCTTGCGTATTCTCTCCACATATATTTAAAATGGCTATTATCACAGGGCCTTTCATATCTGGGTCGTCATAAAGCTGCCTGAGGATAGGTTTCACTACCCTCTCGTCTCTGAACTCCTCGAGAGCGGAAATTATATCGCATCTTACGTGGTATGGGGTGTATTCTAGTGCTTGGATGAGGGGTTCTATAGCTCTTCTATCTCCTATTTTTATAAGTGCCGATACTGCATTATTTTTCACATCGCTATATCTATCCCTTAGTGCTTGGATGAGGGGTTCTACCGCTCTTGGGTCTCTTAATTCTCCGAGTTCTTTTACTGCTTTGTTTCGGTTACGCCAATTTTCATCCTTTAGTGCTTGTAGGAGTTGATGCAGCTTTCGGCTTTTTTCATCTGTTTCCATCAATTCCATATTCCCCCAAAAGATCTATGGAAAAACTTTACATAACTATCTTTTACTTTCTTACATACACCTAAATAAATTAGCACAGTATCCCACATTAGAAGCTGTGATATAAGTAACTAAGTTGTGATATATACAACTAGCTATATGTTTCTTTGTATTTATTTTAAATATTATTCGTTAAAAACACCACTACAACCCACATAGAAAAGGGAAAATAAAAACCTCATCCACATTTACTACCGCATCAAATAACAACCCGAGAACATCCTTATTCTTAAAGGCAACCACCTGAGAATATAGTATTCTAATCATAGACCAGTTTTAAAAATTTAAACCTAGTCTTAGTATACAACTGTTGAAATAAGAATATTTTTGATACCATCTACTATGCACAGAGATTCTTCTATTAATAGAAACATTTTATAATACTCTCATTCGTTTTCACATATATACATAACAAAGGTGATTACTATGGAGAATAAAGATTACCTTAAGTTGCTATTAGACATAGTTGAAAAAGCACGAATCAAACTACTCAAAGAAGAACCCGGAACAAACGAAATACTAGGCTACAACATCAAAGGAGACACCACAAGAGGATTCGACAAAACCACCGAAGACTACCTAATGAACGAAATAAGAAAAATCTACAAAAACATAACATTCATGGCGGAGGAGGCCGGAGTAGTAGAAGAGGGAGACGACGTATACATAATAATAGACCCATGTGACGGCAGTTCAAATTTTTCGAGGGGGATTGGGTTGAGTGCTATTGCTATTGCTGTTGCTCCTTCGCCTTATTTTGGGGAGGTTGAGATTGCTATTGTTAAGGATATAGTTTCTGGGAAGACTTATCATGCTATTAAGGGTGAGGGTGCTTATCTTGACGATGTTAGGCTGGCTCTTTCTTCGATAGTGGTGCTTTCAGAGGCTATTGTTGGAATTGACCTAGATTTTCCGAATAAATCGGATTTGGACAAAGTGATACCTCTATTAAGAGGTGCGAAGAAGATTCGGAAAATTGGGTCGAATTCCTTGGAGCTTTCCTATGTTTCTTCGGGGGGTTATGATGCTTTTGTGGATGTGAGGAGTACTTTGAGTGCTGAGAACTTTGCTTCTGCGAAACTTATTATTGAAGAAGCGGGGGGTCTTATCTCGGATGATAAGGGTAATCCTATTGAGGGAGAAATCGATCTTACTAATAAACAGAATCTAGTGGCGGCAGGAAATAGTGTACTACACGAAAAGATTTTGGAGATATTACAATAGCCCTTGTGTATCCCTTTTTTGAGATCCAAAAGATAGATGTCGAATCCCCTTTTCTTTCCTTTTAAGAATCTTTAGGTTTGTTATTTTTTTATGATGGGGCATTTGGTTCTGGAAGCTGGAGAACTATCTCAAAAATGCAGTTTGGTGGTGTTCTTATTTTTTTCTCCCAGTTTTTTCCAATTGAGACTAGGAAAAATATTCCAACTATTTTGGCTCCCGATTTTTCTGCGATGTTTACTAATGCTCTTTGGGTTTCTCCTGAGCGAATTATGTCATCCACTATTAGTACATTGTCTCTGCTGGTCAGGGCGGTTTTGGGTAGGTAAAGTGTCATTAGTACTCCTGAAAATGAGGGAACATATGACTCTTCTATGAACTTTGTAACTCCCACCTCTCGGGTTGCTTTTGCTATTATTAGCTGGGCTTCTAATTGGTTTGCTATGTGTGTTGCTATGGGAATTCCATCCACTGCAGCTGTTAAAACCTTGGAAATCTTTTTTCCAGCAAATTTTTCGGAGACCATTTGCGCCACCACTCTCATGAATAGTGTGTCTCCCAATAGTTCCGTATTGTCAAAATATCCTCGTCCATCAAATTCGATTCTTCGTGAAACTTCATCTTTTATGTCAAATGTTTTATCAAATATTTCGAATAGCTCATCTGCACGGTTTTTGCTGGGAAGCACATGTCCTTTGACATAGCGGTTAAGAACAGTTACTGGTAGCTTTGTAATTTTGGACAGCTCTTCGTAAGTGTGATTCTTTTTCAGTATTTTTAAGAGTTCTACTGATTTCATTCTCTTTTTTATGTCCAAGACGTGCGTTTCCATTGTCAATTTATGTTCACTCCGATAAACATATTCATGTTAACTTTATCTGGGGCTCTTTTCGGATATAACTTCATCAAAGTATAATAAAGATATCCCCTGTAACCTTGAAATTAATAAAAAGATACTGAATTCCTATAAAAATATTTTCAAAAATCAGTGAACAAAATTAATTTCAAACAAAACATCTAACGTTCATAATTTTACAAAAACCTGTTTTCAATCTTGGATGCTTGGATAAATCATATATTTTCCCCTTTGTACACCCCTGAGTATCCTTCAGAGTATGAGGATAGCTTCAAGAAAATAAGCTGCAGCACACGCGCATTCTTCTCTACCGTGAAGCCATGTGGATTAGTCACTATTAGAAGAGATTCACAACGGCCAACATAGCCGGCGTCAAAAACAGCTGAAACCACACTAGCCCCACACCTCAAAAGTGTGGATCTAGTTCGCCCAATAGCCAGTATATCCTTCGGAAGATCCACAATCTCGTTATAAATGATCTTGTAAGAGCCTGGATCCAGATGCAGTTTATGTTCAAAATCCAAGGACTCCGTTTCTGATACACGCCTATTTTCATTCGAGAAATCCACATGACCATAATCCTTGAAGATGTGAACCTCCCTTAAGGAAAGATCAAAACCGTTTGAAGTCAACTGTTTATCCAAATCAAGGTATTCTTGAACCAGCTTTCCTCCGAGAATCATCTCCCGAATCTCTCTTCCACTCAGAACAGAACCCATTCAAATCCTATCCAAAAAGCATTGTGATTTCCAAAACAATGGGAAGAATGGCGGGCCTGGAGAGATTATCCGCATATCACGCCATTGATACGCTTTTGAACTCCCGCCTTCCGGCTCCGAAGGCCGGCGCCCTATCCACTAGACTACAGGCCCTTTTTAAACTTACCACAGAAGAGTTATATCAACTTATCGCAGAAAATCACAGATAGGAAATCTGGAAGTCACGCGTTCGAATCGCGTCCTCAGCACTACATTTTGCTCAAGTTTTTCTACGTAGTACATAATACGTTATTACTATTGCTGCCAATATCACACCATAAATTATCCCATTAAAGAGTACTGTTTGACTGGCTGTTGTGCCCTGTACTGCTGAATAAATCACCACTAAAGAGACTAACCCCTGAGAAAATATTTTAGTAAATGTCTCTGTGTGTGAACTGGACATGTCAACCACTCTGTATCCTATGCCAGTCACCCACACCTCCACCACCGTCTCTAAGGGTGTTAACCCCGAGTACACCTGATACGCCACCTGAACCCAATCCGTGTATCCCCCCACACCGGTCTGTCCCTCAAAAACCGTTGCTCCATCCACATCAATCCTGACATCCACACCAGAAAGTGGCGAACCAAACATTTCCACCACCCGCACCATGAGAAAATTAGCCACCACGCTCCCCGACAAATCATTACCCGACCCCCCCACCAGAACATAACCCTCACCCGAAGAATTAACCGCCCAATTATCAAACAAAACATTATCCGAACTATAATTCAAAAAGAAGCCACAAGGATTATTCAAAGCAATGTTACCCGAAAGATTATTATTGTTTGAACTGGACAAAAGCAAGAAACCATACTTATAGTTGCTTGTCGCAGTGTTACCTGTTAAATTATTGTAGGAGCTAGATTCCAACCAGAAACCCTCATCATTATTCGTGGCGTCGTTACCACTAAGATTATTGTACGAGTTAGAGTACAAAGCGAAGCCGTGATCGAAATTATCTACCGCGATGTTGCCCGCTAAAGTATTATTATTTGAGCCAGAGGACAATATGAAACCATAGTTGTTGTCCACTGCGCTGTTACCTGTAAGATTGTTATTCGAGCTGGAGTAAAGGGCAAAACCGTCGAAATAGTTGTTTAAGGCGCTATTATCAAAAAGATTATTGTAAGTACAATTGTTCAGGTAGAAGCCATGCCATCCACTATCTGTGACATTATTGCCACTTATAGTGTTATGGTGTGCGTCAAATAAAACAATTCCATAATCATTGTTCGTGAAAGTGTTGTTCTCTATAATTGTATTGTTTGTGTTTATCCAAAGACCAGAATGATCATAATTGCTAGACTCGTAGTAATATCCACAATAGTGTAGCTCACTATTATTCATCTGAAAAGTAGCACCCGACTTCATCCAAAACAAGAAGCTGTTACCAGGAACATAAGCCGTAATATTCGAAGCGTCACCCCTAGTAAAAGGAACACCATCAGTATCATTAATATACAATGCTCCCCCATTCTGAACCTGGACCCATGTTCTGGACGAGATGGGACTGCTGGAACTGTTTGGTGAGGCGGGCTCCGAACTCTACGGAGCTTATGGTAATTGGAGCCTCAACTTGAATGGAGCGGATTCCCAGTACAGCTACGAGTTCATTGTTAGGAGCATTTTTGACTCTCAAGCCGAGAGTTTTCTGATTTCGAGCTGTAGCAATGCCTCAGCCTGGAATGTCACGGGGGAGAACGCAACCCACTCAACCGACTACATAATAAAATACGCGGGGCACAGCATAAGAGTAGACGTGACTGGTGAACCGGACAACACAATCGTTCTAAAATATAATCTTTCTGAGCCTTTGAACCTCACCGATTATGATGCTTTGCTTCTCTGGTTCCGAATGAATGCCACCAGAAGCAACTTCACAAACCTTAAAATTGTCCTTTATGATGAGGACGGGGACTGGAAAGAGTACTACAACTGGAATTACGACACTGCGGAGAGATGGGAGAGAATCACCCT
Organism: Candidatus Jordarchaeum madagascarense; assembly: GCA_019056875.1. Taxonomy (GTDB): domain Archaea; phylum Asgardarchaeota; class Jordiarchaeia; order Jordiarchaeales; family Jordiarchaeaceae; genus Jordiarchaeum; species Jordiarchaeum madagascariense. The sequence goes on along the minus strand of DXJA01000371.1, from coordinate 7,146 downwards.
AGACTTGGATAATCCCAACAACGAGAGTGGAACCTTCAACCAGCTAACTAACATAACAGTAGAATCCACACCCAACCAATTCATCAATTATAGTTGCTGGGTGGATGATATCCGCATTAATTCTCATATAATTTGTGAGTGTCTCTGGGACACCGATTGGTCGTATCAGCTCCAAAACGGTTCTTCCTCTGGAAGCGACATTTGGGCGGATGACACGTTCGAAAGCGGATGGAACTTTGATGATTGGGGTGAAAACTGTTCTCATAACAGCGATGGAGACGTTTTAACCGTATGGGCTAAATCCTATGGATCAACATACACCAAATATAATTGGTGGAAGAATTTAGATGAACACCTATTCACAAATAATTACTCCAGCGTATATCTGGTAGCCGATATTAACAATTTTTCTGCAAGTTCAAGTTATTTCAACGATTTATATGCAAGAGTCTATTACGTCGGTGGATACACCAGTCGAGTGGTTCTCAGCGAAAACGGTGAGAATTATACCTTTGTTTGGGAAATGCCCGCCGATAGGGAAATTACTGGAGTAAAGTTTTACTTCTCGCTATATAATGGGGAGTGCGAAGTTGAAATGGATAGCGTTAGGTTTGTGGAAGATCCTAACGCCAGTGGGTCTCAGGAAAACGACGGAGACCTCAACATAACGGTTTGTGGCTTCCCCTACGTTTACGATTATCCCTATAGTCTTGCCCTTGAGTGGAACCTCACCGAATCCGGGGGCTCTGCCCTTTATGTTTATAATCCAGACGGGACTTGGAACCTTGATTCCGAGAGCTTCCTAACATTCATGCTTTACGGGTTTGGAATTGATGACCAGAATACCTCTCTTAAGGTGCGCCTGTGTACCGATGGGAGCAACTATCTGGAATACGATATGGGTTGGGTGGACTGGTACGGTTGGAGAAAAATAGTGTTACCCTTAACCCTGATGAATGAGAGCGGGATTGTGAATCTTTCCAGTGTGGACTACGTTGAGTTCCGGCTAGGAGAGATGACCAATGGTACCGGTATGCTGGTTTTGAGCGATGTGGAGGTGGATTCTGCTCAGTGGGTGAATGTGGAGTTTGTGGTTCCGGAATCGGTGCGGGACGCGGATAGCGACGATTATCCCTACATAGATTTGTATTGCTGGAACGGAACAAGCTGGGTAATCGTGGGCCAGTGGGACGCCGACGACTCTAACAGCAGTATCGGGTGCAGTGCTCTCTGGAACAGCTTGATGTTTCTGGACGGCACCTTGGCTAGTGATCTCTTTTCTTCTCAGAGCTTGTGCATGTACCCCGTGGGTTCTGGGTCGCAAATGCCTTATTCGGGCGATGCGGGAGCCATTAACTACACGAACGCGGACTCCGCTGGTTTTGCTGTGATGCTACCACCGCAAGCCTATGGCGATATGAGTAGTGTCTTGTTCAAGTTGGAGGTTCACTACGACTCATCTAGTCACTATGTGAATACTCACGATTATCCTCTTGCCTTATTCTTTTTCAACTCGTCATTTACGAATCTGAATCTCACGGCAAACGACACTCAGCAGAATGAGTATGAACTGTTTTATGGGAATGGTTCAGGTATATTGTTTTTGAATCTGGAGACTGCCGTGGGAGAGAAAAATTTCAAGGAGTTCGAAGCGGAGGCGGAAAACGTTAGTCTCGTCTCTGCGTTTTTCAGCACACTTGACAACTGGGCGATAGACTCTCTGAACTCCACAGTATTTGTCAGGGGTGGAGACAGCGTTACCGTTCAGGACTCGGAGCATGTATTTCTAAATTACACCTTCTCATCTGGACTAAATATCAGCTATGATAATACCTTTATCGATGTGGTATACACCTCCTGCTACTCTTATGCGGAGAATGAAACAAATCTCACCCTTTGGATACAGGTGGATGGTGACTGGTTGAACTACACACTGCCCCCCAGTGACTGGGAACCCAACATATTCCGGGTGTCTCTCAGCGGCGCCACGCTGGATAGAATATGCTTTGAGCACAACACAAATAACACGCAGGACTGGTTCTCCATAGAAGCTATAGAGGTTTTCCATCTCTCTAACATCACACAGTACATTCAGACCGCTGAGGGTTATATGAACGAAACATCCTTGGTAGCACCGGGATATACTCCAAGATTCACCCAGACAATAAACATCACCGACCTGCCGGCGAGTCTTTCTGCATGGGCCTATGTGAATGGTTCTGCTGCTCTTGTAGTTGAATTCTATGATGAGAACGGCGTTTTCTTAGGCTCTGAGCTGATTTCCGACAATTGTTCCGATTGGTATCCCGTGTGCATACTTGACTTAACCATACCCACAAACGCCACCACTATTAAGTTCATAGTAGAATCGGAGAGGCTGGATCACGCCTTTCTATGCCCTTCAATGCTCACCTGTAGCGGCATATATGAGAGCTTTAACAGTTTAAATGGCTGGATAATAATAGGCAACCAATCCGCTACCGAGAATAACAGTCAAGGACTAACAGTAACTCTGGATAACCAGAACCTTACATTGTGGACTGATGTTTCGGTTCTGGGATTTGATTTTGGACGTTTCGACACTATAGCAGCCGCGTACAACATAAGTGGTGACGTGAATGTGAGCATAGTCTTTGAATGGCTTCTCCTAGACCTCGATGGGAATATAACAACTTACCAATCTTCTGTCAATCTATCCTCAGAATCTAAAACCACTGTGGATCCTGTTTCAAAATATTGTAAGATTTACACGCCGATTCCATTCCCCTACGAGGATTGTGTTGAGAATTTCAGCTACACGAATTTTGACCTGAACCGAATCATGCTCAACTTCTCGGGGTCCGGGGTGGCTAATGTAAGCTGGATACAGACCCAGTACATTCCTGACTGGGATTTCATTAGTGTTTCCGAGAACATGACGTCAAGCCATATGTTCGTTAACTGGCTCGCAAAATCACTTGTCATAGGAGGAGTCTTCAAGAACACTGGGGAGCCCAAATGGGTGGGAGTGATGCACACCTTCTCGCAGGATGTGAACTTAACTAGAGACCCGGTTCTGGAGGTGGACTTCCGAACCCACAATACAACTCTGGAGTTAGGTCTAGAAGTTTTAGTGTATGATGCGTTAAACTTCACATGGGTCTGGAAGCAACTGCCTCTATCCGAGGTTATATACGATTATCCCATATACACACCCACTTTCTCAAACGTACCTGAACTACTCACGGAAGAGGATGGGCGCCTCTACACCGCTCTTCGAGCCGTAAGACTGTACGTGAACGATACCAGTGGCGACTATGAGGGACTGGGAAACATGGAGATTGGAAGCATATGGCTGCATCCTGCCTGTGGAGCTCCGCTCTCCTTCCTAGTTCTGGATGATTTTGAGGCGGACGACTTGTCCCTATGGATGTCCTCAGCAGGTTGGGACCTCCCCTACACCGACCTCTCCAAGTGGAGCAGTGACCAGATCGGTGGCGACAATTTGGAGTACAGCCCTATAGGATGGCAGGATGAATACTTCCTTGAGGGATGGAACAGTGTACACAGCTGGAGCAACGAGAGCGGCGTACTAACCTGGAACCCCACGCACATCGTTAGCAAGGTGTACAACGTGACCGATTCCTTATCGGATAGCGAAGTGAAACACACGATTAACCATACCAGCGTATTGAAGGTTGACATTGTTGTGGATAACACTTCACCTCTGGTTGTTCCCATTCTTCCTAGAAACGGCATGTGGATTAGGCGGGTCTTCGGCTCACCCTGGCTGTGGGATCAGTATATTGACCAGATAAACTTCGTATACCCGTTATTTTCTCCGGGTTTTCCTGGTACAGAATGCGTTCTCTTCGGTGTGTATGTCAATGATGTTGATAGTCCAGTTTTAAATGAAACCATTTATCTAACCCTCAATAATCGTGACAGTCCCAAAGGACCGATGACCGACGACTTCGTTGACTGGGTTTGCCTCATGGACGGTTGTCCATTTCCTGCGGCAATAGCTTTGGGTTTAGGCGCGTATATGAATAGTTCGATTCCCTCAAATGATGAAGGGTCAGATATGGACCTATCATTGGCCTATGGGGGTTTTCCGATGTTGTTGGGTGGGAGCGGTTATGTGGACTTGGGGTTAACGGTGTTTGAGCAATTGTTTGGCGATGAGGTATACTGGTATGGTGTTTATTTCCATTATTGGGATTTTCTCTGGGTACCGGATGGATTAGTGCCTGCGAATCCATATCTAGCCATGATATGTCCTATATTTTGGGCTTATTTGACGCCTCATTATAAACCGGTGGCCGGTGGCTATACTTGCACCTTCCATGCGTGGGACATGGCGGGTAATTATGGAAATGCTTCTTCCGCATTTGGTATTATACCCTATTTGACTAGAACTGAGTGTGCGTATTTTGGTGGTATACTAACGGCTGGTCTTAATAATTACTTTCTTACTAAAGACTTGTATTCGTATCTTTCACAGATTGAGAGTCAGTATTCGCTGAGCGTTTCTGGTAGTAAGGGTAGCAACTCTAGTGAGGGCCAGAGCAAGTCTACTGTTGGTGAGTTTGGCTCTGAGCCTGTTTCAGAGGGATTTGTGGTCTGTGATGGCGGGGAGTCTTTTGGCTCGGAGCTTCTTTCTGAAGGTTATGTTTTTGGTGGGGAGGAGTCTGGTGGTGGTGAGTTTGGCTGGGTGCCTAGCGTGGAGCAGACTCTTACCTATGAGTTGGATGAGAATGTTGTTTTCTTGCCTTGGATGAAGTTTTCGTTCCGTGTTTTTGGGGCTCCTAGGGATGTGAGTCTAAATGTTAGGTTCGGACAGGCGGAGTTTATTCGCCTCTTCTTTGATCCAATGAGTTACGAGACCTACGGAAATATTAATGACAGTGTGCTTCTTCGTGCTGTTTCTGGTACGTGGAATAGTTTCACTTTGCCCCTGTACCGTATGGCTTGGGAGATGGGGTTGTTTGAGGGGTTGAATACGCCTACGAATGTTACTATGGTTAGTTTGAGTGCTTATGGCTCTCGGAGTGTTTGGGAGAGAAGGGTTATTATTGATGAGGTTGTGGTTGCTACCCCAGTTCCCTTGGTTGAGGAGTATGCTGAGCGGGCTGCGTTGGCGCGGGATAACTACTATAAGCTGTGCAATGTTACTAAGGAGAGTAATGTTGAGGTTTTGAAGCAGGATATTTTTGACATTTTTGCAGCTTCGTATCTTGAGGATTTTGAGTTTTTGGCGGATGTGTTGGAGAACTTTACGCTGCATTTGTTCCCCACGGGTGAGATGGCTAATCTTTCGGATGCTGCTGTGAGAGTTATCTATGATAATAATAGTGTGCCGGTGCTGGTGGTTTACAGTTGGCCTGCGGGGCTTGAGAATGTTTCTCTGCTTGCTGCTTACAATTACACTAATATTCCAAATGTTGACCTTTCGGGTGTGTTAGGGGCGAATATTACTGATCTGTGTAGTGAGCTGGCTGCGAGTGGCTGGTTGCTTGGACTGGATGAGGAGGACTTGGCTTATCTGCCCTACGGCTATACCAGTTTTATTATCCTTAATGATACGGTTTGTGTGGATCGTCTTAGTGCTCGTCCCTGCACTATTCAGTCGGTTATCGCTACTATTGCAAGTATTGCGGTTAGGTTGTGGGAGCAGAGGTGTATTGCTATGGCGGTGGAGATGAGTGAGGCGGCTCAGGAGATTGCGGAGCTTTACGCCTATCTCGATGAGGAGGCCTACAAGGTTGAAGTCCTCAAAAAACTTCAGGGCGCCCTGATGTACGTGAACCTTAAGCATCCCCTCAACTGGGACCAAAAGGATTTCGACAACCTGACTAATTACTACTGGGATTCCTACGATTATGCTAGTGGGCGTGACTATCTGAATCTGGGCTACTGTCTCGGAAACATTACCAGTATGCTGGATTTCGGAGACAAGTTCGGTGCACCACCCATATACCTTACTAAGGGCGAATACGCGTTTAACTTCACGGATGAGGGCTACTCTACGGAGGAGTGTCTGCTCATCTGTGAGGGGTTGGATGTTAATCCGAGTGATGAGGGTGTTGAGGCCGATGTGTTGTTTGCAGTGTTTAACGATACCTATGTTGTGAATGTGGCGAAGGTGTATGGTAGGAGTGAGAACGCCACTCTGGCAGATGTGTACGTCTACTTCTCAGAAATGGCCTATATGTACACCAAGGTATATAAAAGTCTGGACGCTTCTGCATTAACTTTTGCTATGATGCAATCAATGTTCACTAGCCCTCTTGGGGCCATTTCATCGATTTCAGCATTCATCCCGACTATGATGGATTCGATGACGATGGCTCCTATTCTTAATATGCTGAACACATTGGACCAGATGGCGATCCAGAAAACATTCAAATCATTAATACTGACCTATGGACTCAATTACTTCTTGCAGGACGAGAACCAAGAATCGGGTGAAGATGACAATCCTAGCGAAGGCCAGGAGGATGCCACGGCGCCAGGAATGACCTTTACCGCCCTTAACAAACCTCAGTCAAACCAAAACACTGCATCTGAACAAGAAAACCCGGGTACTGTATCCTATTTGCTAGGAAAAGATTGGGAAACCATTTTCAACCATCTAAAGAAAATTCAAAACCAGATTTGGAATAGTCCTAGAACAGCTACAATGACAGTTTCTAGCGGAGGAATAGAATGGGAAGTCATAGTGAGGGTGCCTACACAAAGTGGTGCTACGCCTGAGGAGCTAGGCTTAGGACTTGAAAGCGCAGCTCCTTGGTTTAATTGGTATTTGAGGGGTATGCAGAATTACAATGCACCAAAAATGAGCAGAAATTCAATATGGATGATAATGGAACAGGAAATAACGCGGTGGTATGCTGAACGTAATGGTTTAGTTAGAGCGGCTATTGATAATCCTTTGACTGGGGGGCTTTGTCCTATTAGTGAATATGGAGGACTTTTAAGAGAACATGTTTGGGATTATTGTAGCATGTTCTTCGACCGCACTACATGTTCACTCGCTGCTTTGGATGATATAGAAAACACATTTGGTGTAGATTCATGGGGGATGACCATGAAATATTCATTTATTGTCCTCGAGGACGCTGAGCATGTAGTTCTCAAAACAACGTTATTTATAGATAACAGTCC
>DXJA01000370.1 GCA_019056875.1 Candidatus Jordarchaeum madagascarense | reverse complement strand
TATGAAAAATATAGTAATAGGGGTGGATAGGCTTTAATCTGATTCACTATGGTGATGCTGGAAATAGAATGGTGAGGATTCTTTGAAGCTTAAGACGACTTCTATTACTTCTACTAGGGAGATCCTTTGGATTTCTTGTTTAAGCCTCTTTATAGATTCCATTGGTTACGGCATTGTAATCCCTATTCTCCCAACATATGTTTTGTCTCTGGGTGCATCGGATTTCGACCTTGCACTAATTTTTTCTGCTTTTGCCATAGTGCAGCTCTTTACAACTATACCATTCGGATTGTATTCCGACAGGTATGGGAGAAAACGGTTTATGGTTTTGGGGATGCTTCTTTTAGGGGTTTCCTTCGTTTATTTTCCCTTTGCCCAGAGTGTCCCAGCATTGATTGCTTGTAGGGTGGTGCAGGGATTAGCTGCCTCCGCTACTTGGTCTTCTGCCCTAGCGCTTGTAGCCGATACTTATCCCGGCAGTGATAAAGGTGAAAAATTGGGTTTCGCAAACGCAGCTGTAGGATTGGGCAACATAGCGGGCCCCCTTGTGGGTGGAGTTCTAGGCGACATTAACTTTGGCTTACCATTCTTCTTCATAGGTTTAATTGCTTTTATTTCCTTCATTTACATGTTTTTGAGATTGCAATTAACCAAAAGGGAAACTGTGGAGGCTACTATTTCATACCGTGAAATGTTGCGAGGAGCCATTAAAATCAGAAATGTTTTGATAGTAGTTTTTGTTAATGTAATGATAGCGGTGTTTTTTGGTTTTATTGAGCCTCTTATGCCTCCCTATTTGAATGGGAGATTTGGTATGTCTGCAACCCAAGTTGGATTATTTTTCGGAGTGGCTTTTCTAACCTATGTTCTTTTCCAGCCCATTGTGGGTAGGATGTCTGATAAGTATGGAAGAAAGATATTCATTGTCAGCGGACTTGTTGCCCTCTGCGTAACGAATCTGGCAATTCCATATGCTTCTACTGTGCCATTACTTTTAACAATACTTGGTATTATGGGCGCTTTATGGAGTTTTGCTTTCACACCACTGATGCCTTTGGCTGTGGACTCCTTAAGGAGGAAGGATAGAGAAACCTTTGGAACCATTTCCGGTCTTTTCAATATTGCTTGGACCAGCGGATACAGTATAGGTCCCATTATGGGGGTGATTATAACATCCTACTTTGGGTTTGAATCAATCTTCTGGGTTTTTAGCGGAATGCTTGTAGTAATGATTATTATTACTCAAACTTTGATAATCGAAAAGGGAATGCTCGTTAAATAAACCTGTTTTTAATCGAGGTAAGCCACAAATAAACTCTTATCCTATACATGCAACATTATTCTTTTTCTTTTCATTTTTCATTTTGAGGTTAAGTTTAAAATATACAGGATGCTCGTTTTTGACAAAAGACAAAGGGTTTATGGGCGGTTTTTTTTTGCGGATATCTTTGAGAAAAATTAATCCTTCCATAGAAATATTGGCCATAGTTTGCTTTAGCGCGTTTACTGACAATTTGGGTTACGGGATTATAGTTCCTTTTCTCCCCCAGTATGCATTGTCACTTGGTGCATCCGACCTAGATTTAGGTATCATCTTCGCCTCGTATGCACTAGTGCAGTTGTTAACCACCATCCCCTTCGGACTGATGTCCGATCGTTATGGTAGGCGACCCTTCATGATTGCGGGAATGCTAGTTCTGGGCGTGGCTTCACTTCTTTATCCTCTGGCTCGAAATGTGACCCTGATTGCAGCGTGTAGGGCGGTGCAGGGTTTGGCGGCTTCAGCCACTTGGTCTTCAGCCATGGCTCTGGTGGTTGATACGTTTCCTGGAAGAGATAAAGGAGAGAAACTGGGAATCGCATCCGGAGCGACTGGTGTAGGCGGCATTGCTGGTCCATTGGTTGGAGGAGTCTTATCGGATGTAAATTTCAACTTGCCCTTTCTATTGATTGCCTCGCTTTCTTTAGCGATGTTCGTTTACATGTTTTTCAGATTGAAAGTGACAAAAAAAGAAAAGGCAATAGAAGCATTGCCTTACCGGGAAATAGTAAAGAAAGCTCTTGGAATAAGAAACATTGTCATCATCATAATAATTAACGTGTTAACCATGATTTTCTGGGGGTTCATGGAACCCTTAATGCCCCCCTACTTATCGGGGCGTTTCAATCTTTCCAGTACTCAGATAGGTTTGGTTTTCGGAGCAGCATCTCTCAGCTATGCTGTTTGCCAACCATTAGTCGGCAGACTATCTGACAGATACGGAAGAAAAAAGTTTATTATAAGTGGAATGGCTTTGTTGGCGGGAGTGAATCTACTTATCCCCTTCTGCGGAGACCCAACAAGTTTAACAATAGTTATAATGATCACGGCATCCATTGGAACCTTGGCCTTTACTCCGTTGACCCCCCTAGCCATGGAGTCGCTTCAAGACCAAAATATTGAAGCATATGCCACAGTCAACTCACTGTTTGGCATAGCATTTTATGTAGGTTACAGCATTGGTCCAGTAATTGGAGCTTTAGTCAGTTCATATTTTGGATTCGAATCAATGTTCTTCTTCTACAGCCTAATACTGGTAACAGTGCTTCTCATAGCCCAGGCTTACTTGAAAGAAATGATGAAGAAAGAAGAAAAGACATTAGTAAAAAGCACGAAAAATAAACAGAGAATCTCCATAAGAAAAGAATAAAACCAGAGATAGGCAGGAAAGAAATTAGTAATAATGTATGTTGTAAAAAAAGTTTCTATACATTCCTAATTTCTATTTCTAAAGCGTCTATACCGTCCATAAAAACCAGTCTGTCTTCTGCGTTGTATTCTTTAACGTATTTTAGGGGTTGGGTTAGCTTGCCAATTTGGTGCAGCGTGTGGGCATCGGATCCTAATGAGAGTTTTATTTCGTCGGTTTCAAATATCTTCTCAAAACCTTCCATCTTATAATTCTGATAAGTGGAGTTGAGTTCCACAAATATGTCTGCATCTATTAGTATCTCAATCGCTTCTTTTAGTTCCTTCTCCGGTAATATGTGAAGATAAGCGTGTGCCAGTCCCACTGAACATTTTTTGGGAAGAAGTTTCTTAAAGTCTCTTATACGGTTTAACAATATTAGCGGCATTCTGTTGTTTTTATAGGGTAAGAAATTGGCTCCTGCTCCAAAGTTATCAGTCACGTACTCAAAAAGATAGTAATCAAATTTTTTCGAGGTAAGGATACTGCATTCCTCCGGAGAATCAAAAACGCAAGCCCGGGTATCAATTTCTATACCCTTCATTAGAACGATTTTATCCCGGTACATTTCAGATACGGATTGCAATTCCTCAAAATATCCAGATAGATCTTCCATGATTTGGGAGCATTTAACAGCATTGTGAGAATAATGGTCAGTTATTCCCACCGCTTTCAAACCCTTCCGGACACAATAATTAACTATAGTTTCGATGTTGGAGTAACCATCGGAGAACGTTGAATGAGTGTGGAAATCAACAGTGACCAACTTCAAAACAGGAACCTCAAATAAGGTGAATCCTTTTGAAATCTATGCGCGGGGGATAATTAAAGTAGACATTTGGAAGTGGCAAACGCCTGTATTAAAAGTTTATGCAATTAGATTCAAAAAAATAATTTCAAGAATTATTTCCTTATTAAGGGGAGAAAAATGATTTGTAAATACAATCAGTTAGTTTTTAAAAATAATAATGGATAAATGAAAAATCTGTGTAAAAAAACTTATATTAATAATTAAATATACCACAAATTCAAGAAGAGAAGACGGTAAAATTCCATTAAAGAAATACACCGTAGAAGGCATTAGAAATTAAACTTATCATTGGTAATACTGAAAAAGATTTTGAGAGTTAAAAATTATAGAAGGAAGGATAAGAATGGTTAGAAGAGTGGCGATAGTTGGAACTGGCCAAACTAAACATGGTAAAAGACCGGATGCAAGTTTTCCAGAGCTGGTTTATGATGCGGTTAAAAAAGCGTTGGATGATGCCGGCTTACAGATGGAGGAAATTGAGGCAGTTGTAACTGGTTCTATGCCGGCCCCGATGGAAGGAGTGAATGCCCCTCACCTTTACTGGGGTAGTGACCCTGCAGCTGCGGTTTTAAAACCCTTAATGCGAGTGGCAACCTGTGGTACTACGGGGATGTCGGTTGCTCACTCTGGTTTCTACCATGTCGCCTCGGGTTTGTTTGATTTGGTTATTGCGATAGGTGCGGAAAAACAGTATGAGGGGGAACCCCAAGGAGTAATGACTACTGTGGTTGATGCTTCATTCCAGCGTCCCTTCACTGCAGGTGCTCCCAGCGTCTTCGCGAGCCAGTCCAACGAGTACATGCATAGGTATAAAATTCCAGAGGATAGAGTGCGAATGGCCGCGGCAGAGATATCGGTGAGAAACCACAACGACGCACTCGACAACCCTAACGCACATATCCAAATTAAAATCACGGTTGACGAT
>DXJA01000369.1 GCA_019056875.1 Candidatus Jordarchaeum madagascarense | reverse complement strand
ATTTACACCTCTTTTATCATTAATTAAAGAAGGGGTGGAGAAGACCCATGGAAGAACCCAAAATTGAGATTTATGATATTATGGCGTGTAATGTATACGTAGATTATGTATTAGCCAAAGTCAGAGAGCAGCATAAGTTCTTATAGCCTTCTATCCAGTGAAGGGAGTATTCTACCCGGAATTGATTGATAAGATAACAGCCTATGGTCCAGACGGCTATGAAGTAGAATTTGAAAATCAAGAATATAATCTTAAAAACATAAACGGTTACATAACTGATGCAGCGTTCAACTCTTGCTGGTACATGGTCAATCTTCCTAACGGCTTCTTGAACAAAGGCGAGTACAAAATTGAGGTTGAAAGCAAAAATGGCGAAGTAAAAACAAAATCTCGATATCAGAAAAATGCTCCATCCGAGGCTCTAGTAGAAACATATCTTGAAAACAAGGAGGCCCTTTATAATTCATATCACCCGTCGACAAAGAATAAGATGCCAGAGGGCACCCCGTTAAAGAACGTTAAGGTTAAATGGTCAACTCTTAAAGATCTTGCTGGTCTCGATGCATACTACATCTACCGTATTTCTCTGGGTAAAACACCACTTGAGTTCAATATACAGAAGTTGGTATGGTGGGATAACGTATTCGTTGAAAGATTTAGAAATGCGGACGCTGGGCTTAACAGAGGCGAAGTTGTTATCAAAAATGAGCTTAAGCCAAACACGAGCTGCGCATACTTTGTGGAGACAACGGACAGTAACGCTATGGGTGAAACAAATATCTGTGTTTTCCAACCACATCAGGTATTTACCACACCAAGCGCTCAGCAGGTAATTAGCACACCACGTGTTTAATGCATCATAAAAAAGCATAGATAATATTCAATTTTCTATGCAATTTTTCCCCATTTTTCCACGACCTGAACTTACCAGCGAATCACAACCAGTAAGCAGCAAAGAGGATGCCTTTGACTACCTTTCCTTTTTTTCAGATTGACACACAATCTTTAGGGACCTAGGTGTCCTCTGCTTGTTTGAACTATAACTTTTTTCAGCCCAGCTTTTTCCAGTGTCTTTTTCACGCTTTTCATCTCATCTGGTGTTGGTTGGACGATGTCTCTTTTTCTAAATTCTGGTCTATAGTCCAAACTACACACTTGGATTTCTGGATCGATGTTCGCTATCTTTAATCCCATTTCATAAATCTCATCTAGGTTCGGGTGGATGAATTTGTTGTAGGGGATTCCCAATCCCATGAAAACTTTTTCCGGATAATAGTTATCTGCTATGTATTTTACAGCCTCCCAAGAAGTGTGCAAATACTTTTTAGCTAACTCTTTGTCTTGAATGTTAGTCAATTTCTGGAAGGTTTCCACTTTCAAGGCCTTTAGGTCGGGTCCAATATCTGTGACACCTGCTTGTATGAGGTCGTCTATGCGCCTCTTTGTGAGTATGGTGGCGTTCGTATCGAGGTGTAGTCTGGCTTTCGAATCACGGTTCAACCGTTTGAGTTCCTTGAAATATTCTACGAGCCATCTGTGGTTTAGTGTTGCTTCTCCTCCACTTATTGCCATTCTGTCGACGCGGAAACGTTTGCGCACATAGGTGAGATTGGCAGCGGCTTCCTTGGGTGTCAGGGGCAAACCGGAACTGTTGTAGGTAACATGATAGTTCTGGCAGGTTCCGCAGCGCAGATTGCAGCCCGCCGCGAAAGCCGCTACCTCGATGTAACCGATACCCATTTTTAGCTGGTAAGGCGTTCCTACACCACCCATACTGTGGGGAGAGAATCCCTCAATTATCCTGAGAGGAGTTCTTTCCTCCACATTCGTTTCGATAACCATGCCGCTTTCGACACCTGTATGGCAGGATGGCCTTAATTCCCCATTAATTGGGAGAGCGCAGCTGAAGCACCCTCCCGTGAGGCAGGGGGCGAAAATGCCTTCTTCCTCCGGAAATCTAGTGAATAGGTGCCCAATTGATTCGAGTGCCTTTTTGACTGTGATTCTTTCTGGAACTTCAAAATCTGAACCATCAACCACTATTCTGATTTTTCTCCTAGGCTCAAAATCATAAGCTAGGTTTCGAGCCCCTTCGGGGCATCCGTGAAAGCATGCTTCACAGCCGATACAGGACTCGGGGCGAGGGCAACGGATAATAGTTTCACAGAAACCGCAATTCACGCATTTTTTCTTATCCCTAACGTACTTGGTGAACATTGGTTTTCTCCAAATATACTCTTCTGACGATTGTATTTATTTTTCGACTTGTTCAGCTATGATATACACTCTTGGAGAAATAATTTTCTATTAGAAAAATTTTCTACTATTGAAAATGCAACAAGTAATAAAAATAAAGGGTTTTAAATTAGGGTATGAATCAACTGGTGATTGTTTAAAATAAAAAAATCGAAGAAGAGATCAGACTAATATCTTCTTCCTCTTCCTCTATCTCTATCGCTTCTATATGGTTTTGACCCGTATCTGGAATCTGAACCACCATATCTTGGTCTAGAATATCGCCTTTCCTGCTCGTAAACCTTGTCTGAAAGGTTATTTTCGCTGTTTACCTTTAGCTCTTCGCCTTCTGCAGCTTCTTCGAGGCTACCATATCTACCGACGTTCAATCTCAAGGAGCCTTTGAAAATAGTAGTGTAACCGTTATTGAGCTTGTAAACGTGGCCCTCTTCCACCTTGTCTATGTCGTCGTTCCAGAGGGATAATAGAATGCTTCCTGAACTATCGCCCACTAGGGCTTCGGTGACCCTTAGGGTTTCACCGGTTTTTCTTGACACAACTTCTCTTTCGTCACTAATGTTTTCGACTTTGAATTTTACATTTATGCTTTTAAGACCAGGTCTCAAATTCTCTACAATAACGTCTTGCGCTTCAATCATTTCGATTCATCTTTCTAAACAAACTTTCGATAAAAATAGAAAAAAAGCTTAAAAGCTGAGACCAGCTCTAATCATTTTTCTATGCAATCAAGGATGCACTCTCTGTATTTAAACCTTTTTAGAAGACTTTTAGCCGAAGCCATATTTTTCAATAACAACCATGAAAAAATCTCACAGCCGCCACTACCATCGGTACTAGGACAGCAAAAAAATCATTTTCTACCGTTGATGATGTGAAAATTACGATAAAAAAATAAAGGTTTCTAATAATTGATATGAATGAACATGACAATATCTAGGTGAGAACACATATGAATGACATTAAGGAGCTACCGAATATCAATATCCAATGTCTTGCAGCGGACGAAAAAGCGCTATGGGTGGGAACATTAGGTGGCCTGCTGCAATTCACTTTTGACAAGTATCTCTGGAAAAAAATCAACAAGAACGATGGAGTTTTAGACGATGAAATCAGAAAAGTTTTTTCTGCCGGTGATTTGACTGCAGCAATCACTCGGAAAGGCATCAGCCTCATTTCGCACCCGACAAACTCGTTACATTCATGGAATTTCGAAGACTTGGGACTACGCGAAGTATCACCAAGTATTGAGATTTTTATCCTAGATGATGTTGCTTCCATAGCTCAGAAGGGTTCCTTTCTCCTGTACTCAAATTACTCAGATAAATCCCGTGGACATGATTGGAAGAAGTACCTCCTCCCTCCCGAGTTCAAAGGGGTGCAGGTATGCACCTTCTTACGTGATAAAGATGTGTTATGGGTGGGTGGCGACGGCTTTCTCGGCGCTTTCCATATGGGTGAAGAGAAATGGCTTGCAGTAGCGCCGATTTCTGGAAAAGCATTGTCCCTACTCTTGGAAGGGGATAAAATCTGGCTCTGTCTCCCAAATGGCGTCTGCTGGATGACCCGCAAAGATTTTGAAATAGATAAAAACATGGACCATCAACCCATCCCAAATACGAAGGACTTGACACTAGGAGACGGGCGGATTTATGTCCTGACTTCCAAAACGATACTATGTCTGCAGCCCGCAGAAGTTTCCAGAACTGATATCACTATGAAACCAAATAAATCAACGGAAACCACTGAGGATAAATCCAAGGTTAATAATAAAGCGGGGAAGAACGGAAAAGAGAGAAAAAGGGTCACCATCACTGACTTGGGAAAACTTGGAGGATTTAGTGAAAAAGGCAGACGAAAACCAGAGCTTGTGTCCTTTTACGCGGATAAAGATAACATCCACGTAGTAACTGCCGACGCCACAATTAAAAGATTCGTTATAAAAGAAAATAGGTGGTACACGCATCAATCTCCCCTAACTAGACGGAGCAAACAAATTGGCATCACTAAGAATGGCGAAACTGACGCAATCGCTGCGAACCCCGATAACATATGGCTGAAAAATAATGATGATCGTTTGTTCAGATTTGATAGAAAAAAGTTCAAGTGGACGCTTGTAGCCCTGCCTTTTTACCTATATCCCCTAGAAGTATCCATACTGGGAAGAGGGGGCCTCTACATTGGCGATTCGCTTGTAGTAGGAGATATACTCTGGTACATTGAGCGTGAGAGTGAGGACTCATACTTCGGCCAACTAAAGAAATTGAATCTTAGAAATGGCGATGTGAATGAGGTAAAAAATCTGCCACCGATCAGAAAACTTTGTTTGGATGGCGAAGATGTGCTCGCCGTGGCAAGATATCACCTGCTTTCATTTAAGAATGCTGGTGACAACTACACCTGCCACACGCTCATCTATAAATTTGAATGGTTACGGAAACGAAAAAATGACTTCACAGCAACTGAGACTGAGAATCAGGTTTTGCAGCCTTCAATGGATCGGTTTTCAGGTTCACCCGTTCTAATCGGCTCATTGGAATGCGATGCTGAAAACATCTGGATGTACGGTGCCAGCTTGAGAAACCCTATGGATACCAGTGCGGATTATACATTGGTGGGCGGCGGGTTGTTCAAGTATGATAAAAATAACCACAAATGGGAATGGGTGCTAAAACCAGAAGATATCGACAAAGAGACCGTGACCCAAATGGAATATCATGGTAGAGAGTTCCACCATAACTACGTAAGGAAGCACGGCATAACATCCATGGAAAAATCTGGCGATAAATTATTCTTGGGCACAGAGTCCAAGATTTACATCTATAACACTTCCGATGGGAGTGTAAAACAGTTCATTACAAAAGAAGACGGCGTCTTAACCGATGATGTTAGGTTAATCCACAACCTTGATGACGCTATCTGGATAGTTACCTATAAATACATTATTTACAACAAGCAGGACGGCTCCTTTATAAAATATGATGAGCCGTTTGAAGATAAATTCGTGTTACAAAAATTCAACAGAGCTACGAAAGCCTGGGAGAAAGAAGAAGGATTCATTAATTTTGAACCACCATACCATGCTCTTAAAACCATTATGGATATAAAGGAGTGCACACTATTTGGAACCCTGGCAGGCATCTTCAAATACGATAAAAAGAACAAAGTCTGGATCAAGTGCGACATACTGGACGGCCTTTCAAACCAACGTGTAAACTCTATTTCCCGCTGGTCGAACCACATTATTGTTGCTACCGATAACGGACTTTATATAGTGCCTTACGGAGCAGTCTAATAATTCCTCTGTAGTTGTCTCAGACTAGGACAATGAGTAATGATCCTTACAAATTCCGCTATTCACACAGTGCTCATCGTATCTAGCGTACTTGGTGCTCCTTGAGTTTCTTCAAGAACTCTTCTTAGTTCATGTGAGAAACTTAGGGCTTTTAGTCCCCTTCTGGTGATTAAATATCTGCCTTGGGGTTTTTCTTGAGTAACGTAGCCCGCTTGGATGAGATTATTTAGGTGGAACTGCAGGTGGCCACCCTTTATACCGATCTGGCGTTCTAACTGGGCAAAATTCTTTCCACCTTTTCCCAGATTTTTCAGAATCTTTAGCCGCGTTACATTGGATAGTGGTGCCAATAACTCGCATATTTCTTCCTCTCTAACCTCCTCAAAATCAGACCAGCCCTTAGGGGAGTAAAGATCCTTAGTAAACTTCTCAGACACTTCTTTTGAGTTTTCTATCAAGTCCTCCAGAGTTTTGAACGCAGTCATAGCATTTTTGAAACATCTTTCATCATGGCAGTTTATTTCATTAGAATGCCTTGTTACAGCATCGACCCAAAATTTCACTTGCGCCATTGCAGATCCGATTCCCTGATCCATAAAAGCACGAATCACCATGTAGGTTGCTCTTTCTACTTGTCTAGTGCACCAATCCCTAATTTTGCACTCTGAAGGTCTCTCTTCCAGAAACTTGCCCAAGTTTTCGTTTGTTTTCAACGTTAGCCGGGTTAAACACTCTTTTTCAACTTCCCTCATCGTAACTGTTTCGAACGCCGTTTTTATGTATAAAATCAGGTCTTGCAAATTTGTGATGTTTTTATTTATTTCTTCTAGTCTTTCATCGATTTCCGAGATTCTTTTCTCCGTTTTGCTCATATCTTCTGTACTCTCCTTTGCTATATTTGGCTATAGTACTATATAAAGTTATAGTAAATTCAATAAATTTATATATAAGATGGTTCAAAGTCCCTTGAATCCAACCTGAAAAAAGGTGAATAAATGACCGAAGCTGATATTTACGAGAAATTGAGGGAAAAAATGAACCTGTTTCCGGTGAGAGTTCCTAGAACCAGAGAAGTAATTGAAATGTTTAAGGTTCTGTACACCCCAGCGGAAGCTGAATTCTTAACAAGTTTTTCAGCGCCATTCCAGAATCCGGAAACGATGGATCAGATTGTCGAAAAAACAGGAAAGACTCGAGAAGAGGTTCAAAAAATTATCGATGGCCTGATTTTGAGAGGACTCCTTCACCGGTTTAAAGGTAAAGATGGCACAGTGTATTACACTATGATGCCACTGGTACCGGGATTAGAACTGTACTATTTCTCCTCGGGTGGTGATTCTGATGAAAAAAGAAGAGCAGCAAAACTCTTTAACAAATACTATATGGCGGGTTTGGGCACAGAACTGGGTGCTTCCAATTATCCTTGGGCGCGATTAGTGCCTAGTGAAAAAACGATAACTGTTGAGAAGGAACTAAGTGCGGACTTGCTAATATTGCCCTTTGAGAAGATGTCCGAGTTCCTTAAGACTTCTCGAAAAATAGCGGTTATAAATTGCTCCTGTAGGATAATAAAGCAGTGTGATCATCCATTGGAAACTTGTCTCGTCTTTGATTCAGTAGCAGAGTATATGGTGGAAAGAGGATTTGGACGATACCTAAGCCTTGAAGAAGCATTAGAGTTGGTAGAAAGGACGGAAGAGGAGGGGTTAGTCCATAATACTACGAACACCCAGATGAAACCCACTTTCGTCTGCAGTTGTTGCACCTGTGCTTGTATAATCCTGAGGGGGCTCGCTGAACTTAATAACCCGAGGGCTTTCGCAAAATCAAACTTTCTCCCGGTCAGGGATGATGAAATCTGCACAAAGTGTAAGACCTGTATAGATGTTTGTCCTATGCAGGCGAATGTGTACCATGCCGCACATGATAACGAACCTGAGAGAATCCTTTTCTTGGAGGAAAGATGTATTGGATGCGGGCTCTGTGCTTCCCATTGTAAAAATGGCGCAGTAAAACTGGTTAAAGTCAGGGATCAAATTCCAGAAAAAACTTACCCTGAAGCTTTAATGAGGTTTGAAGCAGAGCGAATTCATTAAAAAAACACTTTAGGGAGACTCTTTGAACTCTAATGTGATAAAATTAGTAAAAGGTGGTGAAATAAATGAGTGTGAATCCTAATTTGCTAGCTCCTTGTGGCTTGTATTGTGGTGTCTGTGGCATTTACTATGCAGATAAGCACAATATTGAAAAACTAAAACAGAAGTTAGCCCAGAGCTATTTTACAGAACCAGAACAAATTAGATGCGATGGTTGCTTGTCGGACAATAAATTCGTTTATTGTGATTCCTGTCCAATACGAGAATGTGTCTTTGCAAAAGGTTTTTCAGGTTGTCATCAGTGCGCCGAGTGGCCCTGCGATAAAGTCACGAATTTTCCCTTCGCCCTAGCCAAAGAATATATGCAAAAATCTATTCCCGCCAGAAAAGAAAGGACCGATGAAGAATGGGTTGAATGGGAAGAAAACAATTGGACATGCCAGGAATGCGGCACTCTGGCATTCAGAGGAGCAAGAATATGCGGAAAATGCAGAAAAGAAATACCTTCAATACTAGATAAATAAAATGAATATGATAGAACACCCTTAGAGGGGGCCATGCCAAGCAATTTATATGTATTTTTAATCTCGCTATAATAATTTAATTTGAGGGAAGGAAAAATCTTGTCGTTAATCGATAAAATTTCTCCGAAGGGTAGAGAGAAGATTCTTCGGATTAACTGGTGGTCTCATGATGGGCGATGGTTTTATTATACGGGCCAAGAAGTGGGGTTTGAAGTAGCCAATAAGCTGAACATGTTGGTCAATAAATCTATCGGTAAAGCGGAAATGAAGCGTTTACTGGCAGCACTTAATATTGATGAAGCTAGGGCTGCAGAATATTTCTTTGAAATAATTGAAACAGTGTCGGACTTTTATGCTAAAGATGTATTTGAGATAGTGGGATTAACTAAAGAAGATGACAATACTTGGATTTATAGGATCAAAAATGCTCCGTGTTATGAGGGCACCAAGAAGGCGGGGATCCTAGATTTGTACCAGTGTGCCTGTTATAAGAGAGCCGAAGGATGGGCGGAAGCATGCGGTTTGAAAGCAGATGTCTATATCCGAAAGAGCTTGGTGAATGGCGATGACGAGTGTGAGGTAGTTTTCTCGATTAAAAAAGATAAATGAAAGAATCCTCTAAAAAATAATT
>DXJA01000368.1 GCA_019056875.1 Candidatus Jordarchaeum madagascarense | reverse complement strand
ATAATGTTCTTAGTTCACTATATTCTCTAATATAATAATTTGAAAAGCATTATTTTTGTTAGCTCTTCTTTTAAGAAATAGTTTCAGTTCAGATATTCCCTTTTCTGTAAAACTAATTACTTTGTAACTGTTATTGCCTTCTTGAAACCACTTTTTGGCTTGGTTTGCTGTTTTTTCATCAAAAGTTACAATTACTCCGTCTTTAAAAGCAGGCGAAGAGTGCTCTTGTATTATTTTATTTTTATGTCCTTTTTTTATTAGGCGTATCGATGCATTAAGTTTATTCTCGTTCACAAAATCTTTCAACTCGTTATTCATGAACGCTGAGCTGACGTTCTTATTTGTATGATATAACATTTGTTTTCCGCTTAACGGAGATATATAAATAGTTCTTAAAAGCTCATTTTTCGAGTGCATCTCATCCAATAATTCACGAGCTTTCAAATCGCTCATTTTAGTTAATTCTTTGGCCTTATCCACCGTAATATAATCATTGGTTACCAGCCAAGATAAAATTTCATTTAAACATCTTTCATCTTGATCCTTATGCTCAGGAACTTCGTTTGTTATTTTATCCTTAATTTCTTTTTCCGGATATAGCAATGGATGGTGTCTCATGTTATGTTCCTCTATCTCTTGGAATGTGATTTTAGGAACTTGGTGGTTTAATGTTCTAATCCTAAAGGGATGAGGATAATCAGCCAATTTCATTACTGCCTCACGTCTCGGTTGAATGACTAGATGTGTTTTCTGCTCTTCTGCGATGTTCAGACCTAATCTAATGTATTTTTCCTCTTCAGGAGACTTGAAAGCCACTCGAAAAACAACACGTGTATTACAGTTGGAAAGCACCACTTTTGATATGGCAGGATCTTGACATATCAAAACTAAACCCTGCCCTTTTCCCCGCTCTATTGTAATCATATCCTCAACGATAGTCGTATCACCGCTACTGCGGCGCCTAAAGATTTCGGGTACTAGAAAACGGGCATCATCTACAATGACTAGATGTCGAAGCTCTTCAGTATTAATCCTTCTCAGTCCCGCCTGAAAAACTTGTAGCATTATAAGGTTCATAATAATCTGTGTATCTTCTTTAGTTCCTCCTTGAGAGAGTAGATAACTAAAATCTATGATAACTACTTTTTTTAATAGTTCCTCAAGGCTCAAGTTAGTTTTTTCCACATCAAAGACTCTGCTCAGAATTCCTTTTCGAAAAACGTTTAAGCGGGCATCTACAGCGAGCACCGTGCTATCAATGTATGGTACCGTTAGCCTATTATTCTCAGCATATTCACCAAGTAATTTACGCAGTGCGTCAAAGTTCCTATTTTTCTCCTCCTTTACAACCTCAGGCAGTACCTCGCTTAAAACCCTCGACATTTGTAGTGAAAGATCACCATCTATACGGAATAGTGAGTGAAGAGTTTCATCAATAAGACCATATAGTCTTCGAGCATAATCCTCTGGTTCCATCTCTCCCGGTTCGAATATATTAATCTTTAGAGGTGCGAATTTACTGCCTGGACTTATTATAATTATATCTTTAGCAACTTCTGGTGGAAGAGATTTAACAATTCCCAGAAACTCCCCCTTATTCTCAAATATCAACATAGGTAAAGGCTTCTTTCTTAATAACTTATCAACAAGATTCATAACAAAACGGGTTTTTCCACTTCCAACAGTACCCAAAACCGCAAGCCCACGCCTCAAGTCTTCTGGATCAAGCATACAAGTAAAAATTTTACGTTCTTTATATAGCACATAAGCACTGGGAATTCCCGTGAAATAGTTAAATATGGTGTTAGGAGGTATCTCAAAGTCAGTATATTCATGAGCCTCAATACCAGGAACGGGTTTTTCAGGGAAATGTATCAAAGCTGCAAGTCTTGTACTCGCCATTTTCCCGGTTCTGCCCACCGATTTACGCAATACTATTTTCTTCAATTTTCTTTTAATCTTTCTTCCACTAAGAATCTTTATATCTGGACTATAATTTCCCCCGGAATAAACGGTAGTCAAAATGTTTTTAACCTGTGTGGCTCGAATCTCTGCTTCATCTTCACCTCCAGTTTTAATGACAACGTATGATGAAACATCCCAAAAACCGGTAATGTGCCCGATTTCTTTTTCTTTTTCCTCCAATTTTTCTTCATTTACTTGAATAAGGACTTCTCCATTAGATGATTTCAGTTTTTTACTCCCGGCTCTGCCCTTTTTTACTTTTGGAGGTTTAATAGCTCTGAAATGAATAATAAAATGAGCATCCATTCCCAGTCTGGTTAAGCCCCCAACTAAGCTATCAATTTGGGAATACTTTTCATAGGGTGAGTTTTCTATCTTTCCTGTCATAAGAAGCACACTCACCCAAGTTTCTCTCTCATTATTTCTAAAAACTAAAAAGTTCTTTTTCTTTACCATTTCTGAGTCGATGAAAAATATGTTAAAAATTTTTTTAAGCTCATCAAATTCCTTAATTTCAGCTTCAATATTCGGAAAACGTGTTTCTAAACTAATTTTTAGAGAATGAATTTTCTTCCAGACTTCCTTAAAACATTTCTCTCCTCTAAACCCACAATTATGGGCATAAAAGTAAATACTCATACCATCTTCCTGAACGTGTATTTCAAAACTAACTTCCTTAACATTTCTCCACATTGAGGTCAGGTGTTGATGTATGTATTGAATAATTGTCTTAGCGCCCTCCTGAATATTCTGTCTTTGCATCTTTACTTCTTCTCGGGGTATATTCGAAATCTTAAGACAGGTGGTAAAAGCATAGCGAATACCCCTACTATAAATACTGCGAGAAAGAATCCCAATAGAAGTTCTACTCATAATATAAAGTGTAAAACCAAAACCTAATACAATTAGTATGAAAAGAGCCAACTCCCAAAAGAATTCAAAAGAAGTAAAAAATAGGGGCTGAATTAAATAGGAATCCAGAATTGTCCTCATAAAGCACCATCTTTAATATATTCTTATTCAACTAACTCCACCTTTAACAAACATTTTTCACAACAAGGAAGTCTAAAACACTATAACGAGACAATAACTATGAGACGGCAGTTAAAGCCTGCACAACATCAACCCTTTTAGATTTCATTTCATGATATTTAAACACCCCTAGCCAGATCTTAAAAATGGCAAGAAAAGTCAAATCTCACAGAAATATAGATTTAACACTAAAAAGAGCCAATTCAATTTTAAGATATAAAAACTCTAAGAATAATCTCTATGGCAATAAAAATTAAAGTTGTGATCAGAGCCAATTTTACTAAATTCCATACACTCGTTTTTTCGGGTTTTATAACTAAATAACTCATAAAAATTACTATCATAGAAGCCAATGTTATGGTGCCCCAATCGAATAAAAGATGTTCAATCATAATTAAAATTCCAGTAACATATAATACGAGACTAAATAGCAGTGAATAACGCTTACCTAAAAGAACACTAACAGTTTTGATGTCTGACTCCTTATCCCCCTCATAATCCAAAACAGCAGTCAAAACATAGAAAGCTCCACCTATAAAAGTGCCGCCAAACAATTCAACATAAGGAAACCAAGAAACCCTCATTAATAACTGGTATATGAACAAAAGTTGCGGGTGGCCTCCTATTAAAAAATATAATGAAAAACGAAGAATAAGAAAATTATAAAAAAAAAACTTCCCACGAGCCATAATATACGATCCAACCGGCAATAAAGGGTAGAGTAAAAAGACCGACAGCATTCCAGAGAACGTCAAAAGGAGCCTGCCCCTTCATTCGGGGATAATAGGAATAAGATATAGAAGTCAAATTGCCAATCAAAATCATAGCTGCAAATAAAATAGACACATGCAAACTAATAAAAAAACTAGCAATAGCACTAGAAATCGCAATAATTTTCATCTGCAAAGGAGACACACCATGATAAATAATAGGGTTCTGATAATCCTTTCTAAATCCCCTCAAATCACTGTCTCTTGCATCGATTAAAGAATTCAAACAAGAACCAGAAACCCCCAAAAGAAAAATAGACAAATACGAGAACAAAAAAACTGGAAGAGAGAGCAACGATAAAATAAAAAACATAAATTGAGGACTATACCGATAGAGACTCCACGAAACAGGATTAAACAATGACATAATAACTCCAATCATAAAACTACCAATAGGGATAAAGGAAAGTGCTGGACGAACTACATTATATAGCCTATCTAAAATCGCCATAAATCATCTCCCAATTAAAATATTTCACATTACAAGTAGTATAAAAACAAATCAAATACTCTTTTAAACATTAGGGTAAAATATGGAACACATCTATAAATAAGTATGAATGGTTTAAGCAGCTTTTTATCTCAAAAAGAATTCAAAATAAAGTGTTCAAAAACAAATCATGATTTTTAAATTATATTTATATTCGTTAAACGACTCCAATATATAATCTTGTTCGTTCCCTACCTACAAATTCCTAAATCTGTGGGCGTTAAAAATTTACACTAATTATAGACTTCTTAAATACTCTATTTGAGGTGGCCCCTTAGAAAATTATTCCATAACATAAAAAACTAATTTATGGAATCCTGTAAAACTCCTACTGACAACAATATAAATATTGACGCTAAAAAAATGGAAATCACACTAAAATAAAATCAACATTAATAAAAATAAGAAGAAGGAAAAAACGAAGATTAACCTGAAGGCATAACTCCGGCAGTCATGGCAATCTGTATAAATGGCTGAATTTCGTTTGCGGCACCAATAATAAACAAAGTTCCCTCATTAAGAAGTTCAGACCACTTCTTCTTACCCGTAACCATATTAGTCCAAGCGTCGGCAGTAGCACGAATCACAAGATCCGGGGTATGGCTCTCCCCGTCAACAAACTTTGCTTCATTGGGCCAAAAAACGATATGAAACTTCTTGTCATCAATTTCAAAAGTGTGAATCCTGCCTGCATGCCCTTCTAGCCACTTGCCCAAAATGGCCTTTGCAGCGTCACTTTTATTAATAGCACTCACTAACTGCTTAAAACCTTCCACAATCTTGTTTACATCCGCCATAAAAACTACTCCCATTTACTTTTTTATCCATTCAATCAAAGCATCTAAGGCAGCCCTCTTAAGCGTACCCGCGGAAAGTGTGCCATACTCCTTCTCCACCTTCTTAACCAAGGCATCAATATGCTCCTCTGGCACAACCACCACAATGTGTGGCAAGTTAATCTGCGTAAACCAGCGAGCAACCGAACCAAAGAATTTAATGTCCTTAAGCCACTCGGAGAGATCCTCCTTAGTAATTTCCCTTTTACCCAGCCATTCACTCATCTTTACTTACCTCCATAAGTATACCAATCCTTATCTAAAACTGGCTCAGTGAAAATTCCCTTGATCTTAGGAATATGCTCCAAAGTATCTCCCGACTTGTTAAGCAGATCAAAACCTGTAGGCCAGTCAATGGCTATCCGTTGCCTTTCACCCTTCTTTCTACCAAGCACTATCCCCCCGCCCCTCGTCGTCCAAAGAGTAAGCACATACTTGGCAAGCGATTCCGGTGAAATCTCACCTTTCTTAGCAATCTCCTCAAACTTCTTTTTAACATCTGTACCCAAATTAACTGTTAACGACATCTTATTTTCCTCCTCTACTTTCTTAATTCACTCCTAATGTAAGGGATACCCCAAGCTTCTCTGAATGTTACCCCTTCCATCGGATATCTTGTAGGTCCAAGAACCCTTGTATATAATGGAACACCCAAACAAAATGCAGTCAAAGGAGCCCAACCCTTAGGTATACCAAAGTAATCTGAAACTAACTCCCTTCGTCTCTCATCACCAATGACCGGAAAACTATCCCAACCAGCGCCGACACCAAGAGCAGTACAGGCAAGCCACATGTTTTGCACCGCCATACTCATAGCGGCGATATTAATCTCTTTTATCGACCCCGGTATTGTTGGTAAATCATAGTAGTGATCTGAGTAGCAACATAAGATTACCGTGTCTGCAATTTCTGGATACCTAAATAGTGATCCATCGAACATACCCTCAACCGTATCAACTCTTGCCGGCGGGGGCACATACCAAAGGCGATCTGCAGGCATTTCGAATCTCGACATTCCAAATGCTCCTGAAGAAGTTTCTTGGGCTAGATCGGCCAAAAGTTCCTTCGACTTTTTGTCTCTTATCACAATATACTTCCAGGCTTGCACATTTTCGGGGGAGGGTGCGTGTCGTGCAACATCCAGTATTTTTTCTATTTTCCACTCGGGTATTCTTTCATCTACCTTAAATTGTCTAATAGAACGTCTCGTATACATAGCTTCAAAAACATCCAAGTAGGACACCTCCTTTTAGTGACCTCCTAAAACAATTACAAAGATGGTGGTAAGTTTTATATTTAAATTTCGTATCCTTTACCACCTTATGCGCCTGCTTTTTTAATCTGATGCCTCACATTATATTT
>DXJA01000367.1 GCA_019056875.1 Candidatus Jordarchaeum madagascarense | reverse complement strand
TATAACACTCCTCCACCTTTTAGGTAGACAAACAAAAAAAGGTATATAAAACAAACAAAATGTTTTTATATATCATAGAAATTCGGTAAGAACTATAGAAACAAAATCATTAACACGCAAACCGGATAGAACCAAAAAAAGGGCTCCAATTATCAAAGGTAATTTACATTAAAAAACTTGGGAAATGTTGTGGGAATATTGAATCCAAAACCAAGAAAAGTAATACTCTGCGAGGAATTAGGCGGAACTATCATTGAAATTGAGGTACCTCTAAAATCCTACGTGGATCCCGCTGAAGTTAGAAAAGAATTGGGATTACCTGACTACGTCAATCTAGACTATCTCCCCATGAAAAGGGCTATAGTTGCTCTCTGGGCGGCGAAAAATGCAGGGGAACTTCATCTACAGTTTCCAAGCGTGATAAAGGGTTGTATCGGAAAATCAAAAATCTGTGGTGCGTCCTTGACCGTATTACTGTTCGGAGGAGGAGCATTTAAACTGCATTGTCCCAGCGCCAACGCTGAGGGAGGACCCTTTAACCGCATTATGAATGATGTGGACATTATCTGCACTCGGAAGCAGGGCGCAACAGTGAAAAATTTACTCCTCTGCCTAGGTGAGATGTATGGAAGTATGTACTTGCACTTCATGCTTCTTTCAGACAGGGTTTTTAGCGCGATGCGAAGGGGTGAAAGGTGGAGAGTAAGAACCATCGACTCCATAGAGAATAATGGAAACCCTGTGGCGGGCTGCATGGATATATTAACCGAAGAAGTAAATATGCGCCACAAAGTAGACGTAAGAAAGGAGCTTTCCCAGCCCCCCGAAGAAAATCTTTACACCATAGGGCTTGAAAATATGTTACTCACCAAGTGCCAGTTCATTGAAGAGCACCCGAAGCAAGCAACTATTACTTTAAAAGAAGAGGGACTAGAACATAGAATACTTCCCTGCAATAGTCACTATAACCCTGAAAAAGTTGTTATCGGCATGGAGGACAAAGACATTAAGGATGTATGTGCGCTCTTTCTTGATCATCCGATTGGAGAGGGTCCTGAAGATATAAATGGCGAGAAAATCGGAGAACTACTCCAGAAAGATAAAAAATTCAGAAAGACCCTGAAACTGAATCTCGAAATGATAGTAAACAATAAGGATTACGTACGAAAGTTCGGAGCGAGCAACAAAGACTGTAATACGATAATTTCTAGAATAGAAGAGCTCTTAACCATTATACCGGAATCTCCCGAAAAATGGAGCAAGCCCTGGTGGAACACAGATGTATCCAGTGTAGAATTACATCACTAAATTGACAATTATGTAGTAAAAATCTTCTGCAATTTCTCAATTTTTAAAGTTAAAACAACAAGAGCTTTTCTGAGAATATTCTCAGTTTCGGTACTGTACTGATGGTTTTTATCCTAGGAATCCTCTTAGGGCTCCGCTTTCTATAATTTTTTCTTCCATTTTTGCTGGTTCATTCTGTTTAAATAGTTTTACAATTTGGGTTGTTAGATTTTTGTGGTCATAATTGGTTTCGAATTCGAATTCCTTGGCTATTTCTCTTATTTTGTCCGCTAGATGGGGAGGGAGGAGCTTGAGATTGTCTTGATTAAGATACTGGAGAGCGGAGGAGATGTGTTCTTCAAAGCTTTTGTAAATCTCTGCGACAGCATCCTTTTGTTTTTGGTTAAGTATGGAGAGGCCGAAAATTTCTGGGGGGATGCCTACAGAGTATAGTGCTGCACAGAATGTTATTGCTCTGGGCAAGACTGCGCTTCCTACTCCTCGAGAATATCCAAAGAGTCCGATGTGTAGTTTTCTTTTTCTTCTTTGGGGAATATGTGGGGCTATTTGGTTTATCAGAGGTGCTACGTCCATAATTTCTTTTTCGTACTGGTTGGATAATATCTCCAGTATATTTCGATACCGGTCAATATTCAAATCTGAGGTTTTGCCTCTAGTTCTCTCTTTTATTTCTTTGATTGATTCTACAACCTGTTGTTCAGGATAATCGTATTTGAAAGCCGATTGCAATGTGAAAGTCTGCACGCTGGGATACTCGTCTAGAACCTCATGCACCGAGGCGGGGGTCATTCCTCCTCTGAAGGGTGGAGACCCCACTCCCATTATCGGGTAAATATCAATGGATAACTCTTCTTCTAATAACTCCAGTTTATGGAGGGCTATTTTGTTCATTAATACCGCTGAGACTAAGCTGTAGTTTAAAGCGGGGTCGCTTCTTGCTAGGAAAACTCTCTGATATTCAACTTTTTTGTCCTTCAGGTACTCTTTGACTATCTGGTCTGCTTTGAGCATGCTTGGCATGTCTTCAATTAGAGGGATTACGTTTATTTCCTCGGGTTTGAATTCCCCTATCCAATTTTTTATCGGGATGTCGTCTTTGAAGCAGGTTTTGTTCTGTTTGCCCACCACAAATTCCTTGTAGTAATAGTAAACTCGGTTCAGTTGATCAGCGGACTGAGTCATTGGCAGGATAACCTCAAAAATGGGGGTGATTTCATCGCCATAGAAAATTTTTGAAGCATCAAAGGAGCGTGGTATGCTGTCAAGTGTTTCCATTAGTACCTTTGCTTCTGTCTTTTCGACAGAGGGATTGGGTGCGCGGAGGGTTAGAAAAATATCTTCTCCCAGTTTATTATTTTTAAAAAAGTAATCATAATTTGATAGGAGTTTCACCACAACAAAATTGTCAACCTCTTTGCCCTCCATGTCCCACATCTGCTCATCGCATCCCAGATGTGAGAAAACATAGTATGCTTCTTTTATCTCGTCCTCTCCACCGATAATGTTCTGGCTGGCAAAAAATGGGGTTCTAACATTATCGGGATGCTGCGAACTCATGCACCTGGGAATTCTAACCCTCATATAAATCAACTCAACATTTTCGAAATATCATAACACTAGACTAACTCTACTGGCGGTATTTTTAATATTATCTAGGTTTAGCATTAATCTTAATAAAATTTTATAACTCTGTCTCTGCGAATTTTACAGTTAACAATAAATAGGGTAAACGGAAAGCATTTATATCTAGGTCAAAGTAAATAGTAATCAAAATGTAAGTGAGGATTCATCCTTGACTGAAGAAGAGATAACTAAAGGTTGTAAAACATGTGGTGCCGTTTTGGTTATTTCACCAGAAGACATTGTAATCACTTGTAAATATTGTGGCTCAACTTTTAACATTGAAGGGAAAAAAGTTCCGGATCATCAAATGTTACCAACGCTAAAAGAGAGGTCTATCAAAGATAATGTGTTAAAATTTTTAAAGGATAATCAGGGTGTTACTCGGGGACTAGACCAGGAAGCAGTGGTAAACGAGGTGAAACTGAACTATATCCCGTATTGGGTTTGTCCTTTCAACTCTAATACGCACTACTTCGGTGTGAAACAATCTTCAGTGACACGCACCAGAACTGTTAGTGATGGTAAAGGAGGAACCAAAACCGAAACATATTCGGTTCCGATATATAGACCAGAGGAAGGCGATTTTGAAAGGTCTGGTCGAGAAAAAATTATTGCTAGAAAGTATACCGCCTTTTATGGATTTGATAATTTTGAAAAGAAACTAAATCTGGATAAAATCGAGGGATTCGACTTTAGCAAAATAAAAAGTCTGGATGCGGAATTCATTAATGCGGAAATTGATTCAGAAGAAGCAGCCAAAGATGCGTATGGCAGTGTGGAAAACGAGAACCGGAAAATTGCTGGCAGCAAAGTGAACAGATTGGTGAGGTGTGATTCCCAAATTCGGGTTCAAAAGCCCATTTATGTCCATGCACCATTGTGGCAAGTTCGGTACACTTTTAAGAATCAGGTTTACAAGATTTCCATAATCGGCGACTCGGGAACAATATGCAAGGGTGAAATTCCTTTAACCACAGGCAGAAAACTATTCAATTATACCATGGGTGTATCAATTTTGATTGCAGGAGCACTCGTAGGTCAGTACGGCTTATCCCTTTTGAATAACATTTTTAATACATCAACTTGGCTTGCCTACCTATTTATGATTCTAGGTGGCGCTGCTGTTGCATTGAGTTTTCTCTTAACCCGTACAGCCTTTAAAATGCAATTAGAAAAATCACAGTGAGGTCGGTGAAAAAAGATGGAAATCACTTGTCCTAATTGTGGTGCAAATCTGACGGTGCGCAGCGATGCCGTGATCCGCACCTGTGATTATTGCGGCACTGCTATACAAGTTTCAAAGATGATATCAAAACCCGGAGCCACAAAAAAAGAAAAGCAAGAATTCATAATAAAAGATCATTATATCGTGAGATGCCATTATACTCCGGGTCAAGCCAAAAATTTACTCGTAGCATGGATTAGCAAAGTTCCAGGAACACCATCAGACTTTGAGCTGGATGTTAACATTCACAGTCTAAAACTGAAATTCTACCCGTTGTGGGTTGGAGAATACGCAGCAGACACTGAATACACCGGCTTAGACAATTGGCCAGAATTCCATAGTCCAGCATATGACGCTCCCGGCTGGTACGAGCACGTAACATATTATAAAAGAGAAGAAAGCGGACAGGTAGTACGGGAATACCAAATACCTTTAACGGCGTTAAAATTAGATAAAATTCCAAAGTACTTGAAAGAATACTTGGTCACCACTACTGGAAAAGAATACTTCGATATTAAACACGTAAAAAACTTTAGCGGAGAAATTATTGATTCCGCGTTAAAATATGATGAAG
This sequence comes from Candidatus Jordarchaeum madagascarense, assembly GCA_019056875.1. Taxonomy (GTDB): domain Archaea; phylum Asgardarchaeota; class Jordiarchaeia; order Jordiarchaeales; family Jordiarchaeaceae; genus Jordiarchaeum; species Jordiarchaeum madagascariense. The sequence goes on along the minus strand of DXJA01000367.1, from coordinate 3,920 downwards.
CAAGGAACCAAATGAGACAAGAAGTGCTAGGGCTCCAAGAAAAAGAGATACACAAAGAAGTAAAAACTATCAGCACCAGAACTGACAAACTAGAAGAACGAGCAGTATTCTACATCCATTTCCCTGTATACGAACTCAGATACAAATACAAAGGAAGAGACTACCAAGCACTAATCGATGGATCAAACGGCAGAATCATACACGTAGAAATTCCAATAACAACAGGATTCCGAGCAAAAACAATAACGGCGGGAGCAGCACACGTGGCAATAGGCGCAATCATTCTGCTACTATTTTACAGCACGATACCCTTTTTCGCAATCGCAGCAAGCATAGGATTAATCATAATCGGAATCATATTCTTCGCCATAAACTTCAGAAAAAAGGCCGCAGAAAAACAACTATAAATACTATTTTTGCACACCTTCCAACCCTTATTCTTTCATTTTTTTAACGAAACTTATTCAATTCATTCTTTGAAAGCATTTTATTTTCCGGTTTTTAGGCACTATAGACTGAGTAATATCCTTTAAAAGTAGATTTTAATAGTAATATTAAGACCTATGGCAGTGCCAAGTCTTTTGGAGGATTTCTCTAAATGTGGAGAAGTAAAAGGGAAGTCAGAGAGTATGTGTGGGATCTTATGGTTAAGGAAAAACTGGCCGCCTTTCCTTTTCCACCGTATGGTAGAATACCGAATTTCGTGGGTGCAGCAGATGCAAGCAGGCAAATTAGAAAACTGGATGCGTACAGGAAAGCGGGGTGTGTCTTTTCCCCACCGGATGGAGTTCTTATACCTTTTAGACGCTTGGTTCTAGCAGACGGTAAGATTTTAGCTTACTCTACTCCCCACATGGAGAGCTTCAAAATGATGAAACCGGGAACTCGCGCAAAGGTAACCATTAAGGATCTAATTAGGGGCGGGGAGCCCTTAGCCAGAAAAGTGGATATAGCCGTGGTGGGAAGTGTAGCGGTGGATAAAAAGGGCAACCGCATAGGAAAGGGCTCAGGATATGGCGATCGAGAACTGGCGTATCTTAGAGAAAGGAATCCCAAAATATTAACAGGAACCTTGGTTCACTCCAGACAGCTCTTCGAAGACTTCTCTCAACTAGCACAACACCACGATGTTCAAGTTGACTTTATACTCACCGAAAAAGAGCTTATAATAACTTCTTGAAGCCTTTATTCACAAATAACATTTTTAGCTTTTAGATTATTGGATTTTCAATCAATAAGGAAACTCTAATTAATGGTGAGTGGCAAAAAATTTAAATATCGATGTGTTCCTTAAAGCACATCGCTTAGCCGTTTGTTTTGGTGATAAAATGAACAGAACAGAAATAGTGCTTGCCACAATAGGAATAATATCACTCGTTTCATTAGCAGGTGTAACCGTCGCCTATAGTAACTCGCTCGCAACACAGCAGCAAAACACAAATCTGCTACTATTTTACTATTTTGGCACTCCACCAGCACTCTACGGAATTACATTCATCGTCACAAACGCAACAAATTCCACCAATCCCACTACAGTAACAAAGAAATTAACCTTGAGTGATTTTCTCACACTTGAAAACACTACATTCCTTTCCGGAGGAACAGGAGCCCCGGAGGTTGGGCCCTCGCTTAATAATATTACATATTACTTCTTTGGCCTGAACCTAACAAGCCTAAATCTAACAGACTCTAGTAAAATAAATATAATAGTGGTAGGTGTAGAAGGAGGAACCGGACTAGGATCACTGATTTATGGAACTCCACCCTGGGATCTGGGAGAAATAACTTCGGAATATCCTATACTTGATTATGCGGAAGGTGGTGGTGGAGGAGCTGGCACTTATCAGGGAACATGTAAATTCTGCGCTCCTACCGGATATGGAGGATATCCAAACTTCTTTCCAAAAACAAACTATGTTAAGGCAGTGAATTCAATATGGATCACTTTTGTTGAATAATTTAATAAATACACATTTCTTTTTTTTCTTTGGGGTGTTTCTGTGATTTTTGTTGGGATTGATGATACGGATATGCCGGACGAGAGCGGAACTGGTAGGCTGGCTAGGAAGGTGGCTTATGAGCTATCAAAATACTTCAGTATCATTGGTGTGACACGACACCAGCTCCTCCGAGACTCTCGTATTCCTTATACCCGTAAGAACAGCTCTAAGGCCATCCAAATAAAGGAAGAAGGTGACTTTGACCAGATTTTTCAGATTGCGTATGATATTGTTTTTCAGGATAGTATAGAGGGAAGTGATCCTGGTATTGCTGTATCGAACTCAAAAAAAGACGAGTTAATAGGATTTGGCAGAAAGACGCAAAAAGTGATGGTGACCATGGAGGAAGCATTCAATGTTGCATCAAGAACTGGCGTACGACTTGAGGGCGTAGGGGGAACTAGACTTGGCGTTATAGGAGCCTTAGCTGCGGTGGGTCTTGCACAATCGGGTAATGATGGATGGTTTATTGAACTTGGTGGCAGAGATCCTCAAGACCAGAAAAGCCTCAGGAAACTGTCTCAACTAGTTACAGTGCGAGAACTAAAAGACATAGGTGTATCAAGTGTCGTTTCAACTGAGGATCATCTTTTGGGCGTGGATGAGGTTGTTGACACTAAGGGTAGGTTGAGACCTTTTTTGAGGGAGGGGAAACCGATAGTGGTGGTGGAAAAAGTAGAAAAAGAGTGGGTTGTTATTGATCCTAAGCTGCTTGAAGGCTAGCTTTTTTGTTTTTTCTCGCTTTTCATAAAGATGTAGGAAGCAGATATTCCTATTATACCGCCAATGAGTCCGAAGGTAAACATTAAGATTATGACTAGGATTGCATCCATTTGGAGGAAGTTGGGAGTGTATCCTATGAGGACGCGGAAGAGTGAACCTCCGAAGAAGTGTGACATGTTCGCGAGGCCTCCCCAGACTCCGCCCACCATAATGCCGTAACTGCTTCTTAGAGTTGAGACTGGTAATGTATCTATGAGGAAACCTATGAGCGTGTAGTGTACAACGGCCATCCCTATTCCGCCGGCAACCCCCATACTTCCCATTATGTATCCCGACATAAGACCTATTGTTGTTGTGCTTCCAAAGCCTCCAAATAATCGCCTGTCTGACAAAATCTTTGGAATAATGAACAATGGAATTATCAGTACTCCGTCGTGTCCTGGTAGGTGTAGACCGGGTGTTCGTGTAAGAATTTTAAACATGGCTATTAGTACTGAGAATGTGAGGATGATGATTGCCTGTCTGAAAATGGTTTCGGGTGCAATTGAGAAGTATTCCCTCGTCTTTTCCTCTACTACGGGAAGTGTTTCCTCTCGGGGTGACTCGAGTTCTTTTTCGTATTCGAGCTTCTCCATTAAAAATACCTCGCTCCATCTTTACGATTTTTAACATTTAGCAACAATATGCATTAATATTCATATCGTAATTAAATCCTATAAATACTTTTTGTATGCCTTTATTTTTCCTCTAATTCTTTCACAATGACTTCAACTGTTCTACAGCCAAATCTATTTTTTCCGCAATTTTTTTAAGCTTCTCTGCATCTGCTTCGATCAAGTCTAACACCGCTTTCTGATTAATAATTTTGTGTTCCGATAATGATGGTTTTCTAATGTATTTATATGAACTCTGAAATTGAAGGAGTAACTCTAGAAGTAAAATCGAATATCTTTATATTGCTCCAAGTGTTAGTTTTTATATAAAATTGGGTAGGAGATAAGGAAGATGACAAAGAAAGGTGAGAAGTACAAGTGTGAAGATTGTGGTATTATTGTGGTAGTTGAAGATCCCTGTGGATGTTCCGCATGTAATTTAATGTGCTGTGGCGAACCGATGAAAAAGGTAGAGAAAAAGAAGTAATTGCTGAATACGGCGTTTTTATTCCAGCAATCCAATTTTTTCTTTTCTATTATTTTT
>DXJA01000366.1 GCA_019056875.1 Candidatus Jordarchaeum madagascarense | reverse complement strand
GTTAGTACTAACTCCCAATGGGAAAAAATATTGATTACTAATAAGCTTAAAATGAATACTAAACCATTAGTAATTTTTATGTAATAATTTGAATAAAGATTGAGAACAAATCTAAACATTAAAGGAGAGAGGTTAAAGAAAGTTGAGCAAAACTCTCGAGGAAGTGAAGAAAGCAACTCATAATGGCGAATATAAAAACATAGGAAGCATCATTACCAATGCCCTAGACCAAGGCGCTAAACCTCTGGAGGTAATGCAAGCCTTATCTGAAGGCATCATATCTGTGAGTGGCGAGTACAAAACGAAAGGCATGTATCTAGATAACATAATTATTGCTGCTGCAGCTTTCGAAATAGGGTCGGCTCAGCTTGCACCTCTTCTTGAGAAGGAGAGAGAAAAGAAAGAGCCCCTGGGAAAAATCGTATTAGGAGTTGTTGAGGGACCATGGACCATCGGTAAGTCTATTGTGGCGGCAAATCTCAAAGCTCAGGGATTCGAAGTCATAGACGCTGGCTCCGATGTGCCACCAGAAAAAATAGCTGAAGCAACATTGGAATCCGGTGCTAACCTTATAGCTCTTGGCATATATCTCACGCATGCTGCGCCGGAATTGGCAAAACTGGATGATGCGCTTTGGAAACTTGGAATCCGTCACAAGGTACGCACCATATTGAGTGGTCCTGCAAGTTCACCCCAGCTCGCTAAGAAGCTGGGAATGGATGCTTACGCCGGTGATGTGAAGGATATAGTAGCCAAGGCTAAGGAGTTTGCAGCCGAGCTTCGAGAAGAAATGACGCCATTAGAGAGAATGATGACCTCTCTAAAACACAAGGAGCCAGACCGGGTACCAGTTATACCTTTTGCTCAGACTTTTTCAGCCAAGTTTGCTGGTATTCCCTTCTCAGTATATGTTAGCAAGGGCTACGCTATGGCGGAAGGACAAATAAAGGCCTACGAGGCTTTTGGATGGGATGCGGTCTGCATGTCCAGCGATGTAGCAATTTTCGCCGAAGCGTTCGGTGCAAAAGCTGAATTTCCCACTGATGACGTTCCTCGTATCGCAAAACCTGTTCTCAGTCCTTGGAATATGTACGAGGACTTTAAAAAACTCGATATGCCTGATCCCTGGAAAGCGGGAAGAATGGTGGAAAGTCTAAGAGCCATAGAAATTGCGAAAAAGGAGTTGGGTTCCGATGTGCCCGTGATTGGCTGGATAGAAGGACCTTTTCAAGGTGTGGCACTACTTTCCGGAGGAGACCCCATGACTCTGTTCTTCGTTAAGGATCATCCTGACGAGTTTAGGGAGATACTGGACTTTTATGCTGACTGGAACATCGAGGTGGCCCGTGCCATGTATGAAGCAGGCGCTGATCTCATCGGAGCCGGCGAGGCGGCGGCTTATTGGATGTCTCCCCAATTCTTTGAGGAATTCGCTCTGGCCCCAGAGAAAAAAGCCTGCCAAGGAATTAATAAAGTTGGCATTCCGGTCCTTATCCACTGCTGCGGATACGTTCCCCAGTGCATTCATTTCATAAAAGAGACCAATCCTGGAGGAGCAATCCAGTTCGACTACCAAGTGGATTTAGCCTGGGCAAAGAAACTGATCGGCGATACCGTGACTATTATGGGCAACCTTAACTACAACAAACTGATAAACGCTACTCCGGATGAAATGTACGCTGACTGCGCCGATTCAATATACACTGCTGGTCCTGGTGGAGGTTATTGGCTCGCCTTCGGTTGTGAGATCCCTAGAGATATGCCGTATAAAAACATCCAAATGATGATTCGCGCCGCCAAATCCGTAGGCAAGTATCCGATACAAAAGCGTCCCTAATATTGGACAACATAATTTACCTCCTTATTTTTAATTTTGTAATTGTACTTATAAGAGGAGAAGGTAGAAAGCAATACTTGCATCTGATGAGATTGAAACAGTATTAATTAAGAAGTTGCAGAAAAACATCATAATTTGGCAAAATGATGGATAAAAACTCGAAATAGCTTTAAATCTTAGTTCCGTTTAACTTGATTTTAAAAAATTGTAAAAAAAGGTTTTTCATTGCCAAAAAATAAAAGTATACATGTCTTTGCTTCGGGAGGTGTCGCTCCCCCTATCCAGAAAGCAGGTAAACAATTTCAAGAAAAACATGGGACTAAGGTCGATTTTACTATTGGGAAGGCTGAGAAGCTCATCTCGGAAATAAGGGAGAAAAAGATAGGCGATATCTTGTCATGCGGCGCCGAATATATTCTGGATGAGGCAGAGCAATTAGGTATAATACGCAAAGAAAGCAGGAGAAGTGTCGGGAACAGGAGATCCGTTATCCTTGTGCAGGAAGGAAACCCTAAGGGAATCCAATCTTTAAAAGACTTGGCTAAAGATGGCACAAGAGTCGGAATATCCACGAGCGGTTGCCTAGTGGGTTTGTGGGACGATGTTTGCAGCAAGGCTGGGTTAACAAATCAGATCAGAAAAAATATTACTGACTTCGCAGATGGTTGCGGGGCCCTCATGGCTCTGATTAATCAGAAAAAGGTGGATGCCATCTTTGGATGGAATGCCTTCAAAAATATTTGGCCCGGAACATCCGATATAGTAGAAGTTCCAAAGGAAATTCAGGTGTTCAGAAGCACAGGGGTAGCCCTAATAAGTTACTGCAAAGAAGTGGAATTAGCAAGTAAATTCGTCGAATATCTTACATCAAAGGAAGTGAAAAGAATCTATGCAGAATATGGTTGGGTTTACAGTATGTAAAAAATGTGGAATATCTGTATCTGTACAAAATTAAAAAAATCGAAGAAGAGATCTCAGACTAATATCTTCTTCCTCTTCCTCTATCTCTATCATTTCTATATGGTCTGGATCCGTATCCGGAGCCTTGACCACCATATCTGGGTCTGAATCTTCTTTCCTGCTCGTAAACCTTGTTTGAGAGATTATTTTCCGTATTTACATCCATCTCTTCGCTTTCCTCAGCTTCCTCGAGGCTACCATATCTACCGATATTCAATCTCAGAGAGCCCTTGAAAACAGTCACGTAACCGTTGTTAAGCTGATAAACGCGACCCATTTCAACCTTGTCTATATCATCGTTCCACAGAGTTAATAGAATGCTTCCCGAACTATCACCCACCAGGGCTTCGGTAACCCGCAGAGTCTCACCAGTCTTTCTTGATACAATCTCTCTTTCGTCGTTAAGCGACTCGACTTTGAATTTTACATTTATGCTTTTAAGACCAGGTCTCAAATTCTCTACAATAACGTCTTGCTGTTCGCTCATTTCAACTCATCTTTCTATACAAACTTTCGATAGAAAAAAAGCTTAAAGGCTGAACCCAGCCCTAATCATTTTTCTATACAGAAAAAAACTTTATAACTCCAATATATAAACATTTTTAAAAAAAATTAATAAAAAATCGGATAAAGCCAAAAGTCTTGGTTCCAAAGACAAATTGGAGGGGGTTTGAATATAAAGAAATATTCCAGATGTACAAATGTATGGCTTACTCTCCTCGAAAAAGCCGATAATGAGGCGATGGTACATTTCTGATTATTCAGTATAGCTTAAAGGTTCACCGATCATATAGTTGGAGTTTAAAATCTATGATTTTCCAAATCCTTCAAAAAGCGCCTCAATGATTCCAAAAAATCACAAAAATAATAAGATTTAAATATGACCAAAAAAACAAGCTTAGTACCGTCAGGTTTAGAAGTAATCCAGGTGTGGGGAGAAAGCACCAATCAATATCCCCGAAATAAAACAATTTTTTCACATCAATAATTCTATTATAACACACCTGGTTGGAACAAATCTTCATACCCGTCTTTTTAATAATACCAAAATTTTTTAAATGGCTCATTTTAATTAATTTGTTAATAGAGACTAATTTTTTCCCTTAGAATAGTCAGGGTTACTAATGAGTTATTGAGGTAATTTCCGTGATGCCGATTGGTCCTTTGATGATTGAACATAGGCTCATCGAGCGTATGGTTAGAGTGATAAATGAAGAGTTGAGCAAAATAAAAGAAATAAACGAAGTGAATATTGGTTTCATTGATGTTGCTGTGGACTTTTTCAGAACCTATGCCGATAAATGTCACCACGGTAAGGAAGAAGATATTCTCTTCAGGGATCTCGCTAAGAAACCGCTTTCTCCCGAGCACAAAAAAACAATGCAAGAATTAATACAGGAGCATGTTTACGCAAGGAAGACCGTAGGCGGGCTGGTCGACGCAAAAGAAAAATACACCCAACATGGCAATAATGCCCTAGAAAACATCGTAGCTATAATAAGCGAGCTGGTTGAATTTTATCCAAAGCACATCGAAAAGGAAGATAAACACTTTTTCATTCCCGTTATGAACTATTTCAGCAAACAGGAACAGGACGACATGCTCCAAGAATTCTGGGGGTTTGACAGAAACCTAATCCACGAAAAATACAAAGGAATAGTAGAAAAGCTAGAAGGAAAAAAACACTAAGCATCTAAGACTCCAAATTCTTTTTCTCTTTTTTAGAAATTTTTCAACTTTTCTTTTCTGTTAAAAAGAACAGTCTAGACGTGAACTATAACCTACTGCATCTAGGCGGTTCAAGCCGCTTCTTAGTGGGCGCGGTTGCCCCCGTGGGCCTTCCGCAGT
>DXJA01000365.1 GCA_019056875.1 Candidatus Jordarchaeum madagascarense | reverse complement strand
TGATTCAGATCTGGGCTCTTCTAGATACTGGTCTGTTTAATGGTGGTGTTTTGAATGGGTAAACTGGTGTTTGTGGGTTTGGGTTTATGGGATGAATGTGATTTGACACTGAGAGGTTTGGATGAGGCGCGGAAAGCGGATAAGGTTTACGCTGAGTTTTATACCAGTATTATGGGGGGGCTTAATGTTGAACACTTGGAAGAGCTGATCGGTAAGAGGATTTTGGTGCTCTCCAGAAAGGATGTTGAGGAGAATCCCAATGAATCCATTTTACTAGACGCATTGGAAAAGAACATCGTTTTTCTGGTTCCGGGAGATCCATTAATCTCGACCACCCACGTTGATTTGAGGTTGCGAGCACTTGAGATGGGCATAAATACCAAGATTATTCATGCACCTTCAATTGTTTCCGCTGCTCCGAGCTTTTGTGGATTGTTTAACTACAAGTTTGGAAGCTCAGTGAGTATACCGTTTCCCGAGATGAGTTATTTTCCAGAGTCTCCTTACTTAGTGGTTAGGAGGAATAGATTCAGAGGTCTCCACACCCTTGTTTACTTAGATATTAAAGCCGATGCATCCCGTTATATGACGGTTAATGAAGGAATAGAGTTTTTGATTCACTTTGATAGTAAAAAAAGGAGACAGGTACTCAGAGATGCTGTTATGGTGGGAGTCGCTAGAGCGGGGTCACCTGAACCGGTGGTGCGCGCAGGCTTGGTCGATGATTTGATTTCTTTTAATTTTGGCTCTCCGCCGCACATTCTAATAGTTACTGGGAAGCTGCACTTTAAGGAAGCTGAAGCACTGGTGAAACTCGCTGGAGCCCCTAAGAAAATTCTTGAGAGATGATTCTGTTATAAAAAATTTAATAATTATTTCCGATTATGACGAGGCGTTCTCGATTTCCAGTTATTAGACGAATAGTCTGTGTATCCAATTTTTCTTTTTTCATTAGCTGTATTATGCTCTCAGAGATTTTTTTCTTCTTCATAGGGATGATTAGCCCTATTCTGCCACTCTTATTTAAGCGAGAAACCCCTTCCTCTATGATTTTTAACGAAAATTCTGCGCCCGTTTCCCCTCCGCCTGTTAATTCCTCTGCACTACCTCCAAATTTTTTATCTGAAAGCTTTGTTTTTGAGGGTAGGTACGGAGGATTGCTGATGATGGCGTCGAAGGTCAAGTTTTCCGGAATCACACCATTAATTATTTCTCCAGAGGATTTTATAAGGTGGATTTCATAGTGAAGAGAGTTTTGGTTTACATTTCTTTTAGCGCTTTCATAATACTCTTCAATCATTTCCGTGGCGTAAACTTTAGCCTTCAGATGTTTGGCCGCTATGATCGCGCATATGGCTGAAGAACCAGTTCCCACGTCAAGAATAGTTTCATGGGGCTTTACTGTAAGTTTGATGAATTCGAATCTGCCCATTACCGATGGCACTAATCCTTTAGGATGGAAAAACAGTTCTAGTCCTAGTATTTCTTTAGCAATTATTTTATTATAAAATGCGAGGGCATTTTTGTTTTTGAAGTCAATTTTTGGGGGATCTAGCGATTTTAGGTAGGGACTTATTGATTCGGGATACTTCTGGAGAATTTTGGATAAGGGTAAACCTTCTTTTACTTTTATGGTTTTCAACGATTATCCCCCGAAAAATCAGGATTTTTTATTGATCGGCAAAATAGGATTGAAGTGGAATTGGGGATTTGAATTGTATGAAAATAGGATCTATTTCTTTTGGTTCTGTAGGTTATTTCGGTTTCTTTCGAGGATTTTCTTTACTATTATGGTGGAGCTGTTTAATTCTGTACTGTATTTCGGAATACGGATTACCTTTGACTTGATTCCCCTTTGTTTTAGTTCCTGTTTTAATTTTTGGAATTCTTCAGGTTCGATTCTTTGATCGTAGCCCAAAACGATTATGTCGGGTTTGTTTTCTTCAACTATTCGGAGCATGTCCTCTCCTTTGTATCCCAGTATTGCTTTATCAACTGGTTTCAGTGCTTGAATAACGGTTTTTCTTTCTTCTTCATTAAAAATTGGTGGTTGTTTCTTTATTTTTTTCGCAGTGGCGTCTCTAGAGATAACGACTAATAACTCCGAATTATCTCCCCCCAGTTTCCTTGCTTCTTCTAAGAATTTTATGTGACCAATGTGCACCAAATCAAAAGTTCCAAAGGCCATAACACGTACTTTTTTTCCATGATTAGTCAATGGTTTTCCCTGCTTTTCCCGTGAAATTTTTGCAATTACACAGAAAGATTCTTTTATTTTATTTTTTGTGGTAATTGATTTAATGAAATTTTTAAGTTTATCCCTTCCTTTCTTCAATTTGGGTTAGGAACACTTTTAATCTGATTTTTTCTCCATCCTTAAGATTCAATTTTTCCCTAAGATATTCGGGTGATATGACTTCTAAAACATCTTCCCCATAATGTGTACGTTGAATAAGTAGAACAGCACCCTCTACCTTGTCGTTGACCAGGACCTTGAAACATTTAACCGGTCCAAAGGTTCTTCCCTTATTTTCGAATGGTTCGATCACAGTTCCGGGATAGTTTAGAAGTATTTTTTTGGTTTGGAGATCCGAATAGGATTTTAACCTTAAATTCAGAGTTCCTGGAAAGGGTTCAAAGCCCAATTTTTCCTTAAACTGGTTTTTATAGCCATCTACTGATACGTAGTAGCCTCCCTCCCGCATTCCACTGAATAGTTCACCTTCAATAACAATGACCGGGGGTTTCTTGTCAAAGATTGTTTGAAGCCAAAGATATATCTCTAGTAACATGTTCATTCCCTGTTCTGTCAGCCGCACGAATTGCCCCTTTCTCGTTATTTCTCTTGTCATCCAGCCTTTCTCTTCTAATTGTTGTAAACGACGAGAGGCGGTTTGCTGGCTTATATTCAGTTTTTTACCCAGTATAGTAGAGGATATCTCTAGGGTTTTTGACTGGGCTCCCATCTTTGCCAAGGTAAACAGTGTAAACCATAGCTCTTCTTCCAATGATCAGACCTCTCATAAGCCTATAAGTACTGAGCTTTTATCACCTTAAACAGAATAATTTTATACAATACACGATAATACCTTTTTAATTCATGGTTTTAACAGAATTCTATTCAGTAATTGTGAATATTTATTTTATTCTACTACCGCGGATACGCCAAAGAATATGGGTCCTCTAATGTCAATTTTTTTGCTGTTTGAGGTTATGAAGCGCCTAATCGGAGCTTGTATTCCTATGTTGACATCCGAAGACTTCTTAGCCATTCTTATTCTTATGTTTAGTTCTCTCTCATTTTTTTCAATCATTTCCTCAACTTTGCGAGCGGCATAAGCCACTAGGGCATCAAGATATCTGATATCGGTTGGTGTTCCCGTTGCTTTGTCCTCTGGAAGACCAAGTATGTTTCCATCTAGAACATATATTCGGTTTAAAGCCGCTGGTCCCAAAAGCTTTGTATTTTTATCGTTCTCCCAGATTTTTACCGTAACGTTTTTTCCATCAATTTTTCCTTTCCATGCCACAAATTCACAGGGGGACTCCTTATCTTTACAAGTTTCAGCGGTTTTAATCAATTCTACCATAATTTTATTACCGATTTCAGTTCGGGGCTTCTCCTCAATATAAATCGCATTGGCAACTTCCTCATCGGTAAACTCCACTTCCTTGTAGAAGTAGGGGTAAGAAAGCCGTCGAATATCGGTTTCTCCTGTTCTTATCATGACAAATCTTTCTATTCCGAAGCCAGCATTGAAAACCGGGTATTCGATATCAAACTTTGCAAGGCTTACTGGAGAGTAGAAACCACTGTCTCCTACTTCCAGCCATTCCCCAGTTTTGGGATGCTTGACAAATATTTCAAACTCTGTTTGGGGAGCGTAATACTTGGAGGTGGCTTTTTTAAATCTGAAATCCACTCCCTCGAAACCAATTATTTTTAGAAATTCACGTACTATATCCATACCACTCTCAAGGGTAATCTCCTCTGCCATAATAACAAACGAGGCAGTGTAGGAAGCATAAAGGTGTGTAGCATCCAGTTTCTGCTCCCTTCTAAACTTTCTGCCTATAGTGAACAGTTGAATTGGAAATTCCCATTTATTCTTAACCGCGGAGAGAACAGGAAACCAAAGCGCGGTCATATGTGACCTTAATGTTAAATCTGTGGGAACCGGATTTCTTTTCTTAAATTCGGAAAAAACGTTATCAACAATACCCGTTGCTTGTTCTTCTCTAATTCCCAACTCGCTAACCATAGTCTCAACCAAATCATCCGACTCTATCTCATTCTTTTTATATCTTCTAAGAATATCTTGTAACTCTTTAGTCTTCGAAAATTCAGGCACTATCTTCACTATTTTACCGATAGAGTTTTCACTTAGGCCAACATCAGGCCTTGGAAGGCCTGCTAAATAAAACAGTCTGTCAAGTATCACCGGGTATTCTGGACCATACTCCTTGTAGACATCAGATTCCTTAACTAACATAGGGAGTATAACTTCTTCGAAACCCATTTCGATTAAAGCCTTTCTAATCTCGTTTGTAAATTCTATTATTGGGTTTGGGAGACCTTTTCGCCTCAATTTGAATTTTTTGCCCTTCAGTGGAAGTAAATTTTTTGTTTCGATCCAAGTCTTCTCATAATCCCGCTCTGCTTCTGCTAGTATTTTGTTTATGTCAAATTTCGTTCTTTTTCCCTCCGAGAAGCTCTGATAAGGTCTGTATCTTTTTTGTGAGCTGCTGGTTTTGGAGTGCTAAGGTTATGTCGCCCCGCGTTTTTTCCACCACACTTCGGGCTACGTCGCGTTTATGCCTAAATCCTGAAGTTAAGGCGTCGGGATAGTCTATTGCCATTAGATTTACATATATTTCCTCCATAAGGTCGACTAGTTTTTCTGCTTTTTCTGTCTCTTCCCTCCTTATAGAGTCTAAAGCATGTCTTCTTAGTTCGCCAACCAAATCTCCCAAGCCCAGTAAATAGGGAACACAAGGCACGTCTAATTTTTCATACGAAATAAACTGGTTATCTTTGAGGATTGAAAAAAGAAGACTGGCCTCCGTATATTCTTGAAAAGCTGAGCTAATGAAACCCTTCTCACCGAATTCAGGATGAACCCTAAGTTTTTCGTTAATCTCCTCAATCTTAACCCTAGCCTCTTCGATTTTATTTAGGGCAGTGTCAAATTCTAGACGGTGGATCAACCTAATAGCCTGCCCAGAAAGCCTTACTATCTCTCTTGAAAGAGTTAAGGCCCACTCTCTCAAATTGTATTGTTCATCGAGATAATCAATAATACGATTTAGGATGCTTTCCAAATCATTAGTTACCACCCGTTCATCTTTACTCAAAATTACACGCCCCAAGGATACATTTCTTAAAAGCGCCAGATAGTGTCTGGAGTTTTGAGAAGATTATGCATAATATTAATTTGAATCTTTCCCAAACAATTATCGAATGCATCAACCAGTAATGAAACAAAAACGATTTTAAATTCAACGAATAAACATATACTTAGCTTGCTTCAAAGCTAAACAAAAATCACCTCGTTGCTACGAAAGAGCTGATATATAATGGGAGAGGACATAAATCATTATAAAGAAGAAATTGAAGATGCTGCAAGAATAATCATGGTTTCCAAATACGTAGTAGCGCTAACCGGATCGGGTATATCCGTTGCAAGCGGAATACCTCCATTCAGGGGACCTGGTGGAATCTGGACCAAGCACGGAGAACCTCCACCAAATGGTTATCAGAGATTTCTTGAAGACCCCGCAAAATGGTGGAAAGAAAGAATCCAAAAAGAGGGATTTTACCGTGATTTTGTTGAAACATTATCCACCGCTAATCCTAATCCCGCACACTTTGCTCTGGCAGAACTTGAAAATTTAGGATTCTTAAAATGTGTGATTACACAGAATATAGATAACCTGCACCGTAGAGCGGGAAGCCAGAATATTGCCGAAATTCATGGAAACTCCTTTCTTTTAAGATGTATTGACTGTGGAAAGAGATTCGAACCCCAAGCCTTCTCCATCACATTGGATAATCTTCCACCCAAATGCTCAGAATGTAAAAAGGGCATAATTAAAACCGACACGGTAAGGTAATTTATTATACTCCTTATCCTCTTTTTTGATAATAATGAAAGTTGCTAAGGTCTTGCATACGAGCCTACCCTCATTTCTAACTTCCACATCGCCCAATGCGGTTCTATGACCCTTATGGGTTATTTTTCCCTCAGCAATGATTTCTCCCGACTTTACAGGTTCCAGATAGTTCACATTCAATTCGATAGTGGCTATAATGTCCTCCGAATCTACTAACGAGAATAATGCTATACCCGCGGCAGAGTCACATATAGTTGCTAATACTCCTCCGTGTACAACGCCTTCTGCCTGAAGCAAATCTTTTTTAAAAGGAATTCTTACTTTGGAGTAACCTTCCTTTATGTCCATAACTTCCATTCCCAAAAACTTGTAAATGGGCGAAAAATGCAAATAGTCTTTCATAGTCTTTACGTTTTCATCCGTCAGCTTAACCAATATTACTATCCCCTAAAAGGTAATTAGTATTATGAAATTTCCTTTGAGAATATAAGAATTTTGCAGTTAAAATTTAATCCAGAAGTGTTCAGGATTATGCTGTGGTTTCTTTATAAAAGTGGTTCTACATAATTTCTGATTATATTTTTAGTAGGTATCAGAATTGGTGAATTTTCCGGAAGTTCCAGTATGGATTTTCCTAAAAGATTAAACTTTGAAATATTCTGATCAGAGGGTAGGGAAGCAACGCACTGTATACTATTTTCCTCAGCAAAATCATATAGTATCTTTTCACTCTTTTTAGGGAACCGGTTACCCACCAGATACATATTTTTGAAGTTAACGTGTAGCGTTTTTGTGAGGTCAATTATCCTACTAGTCGTGTGTAGTCCCATTTTTGAAGGGTCTGTCACAATAAAAAAGATGTCTACATCTCTATCGGTTCTCCGGCTGATGTGTTCCAATCCCGCTTCCATATCCATTAAAACCAAGTCATATAACATTGTTACTGAATCAACTATCCGGGCCAAAACCCGGTTAACGGTGCAGTAACATCCTTCACGTTCAGTGAATCCCATGGCAAGCAGGTCAAAGTCTCTGTTTTCGGTAATGGTCTCCCAAATTCTTTGTTCAAACGATACAGTAATCTCGTCGGGATCAACCTCTTTTTCCAGCCTTTCAATCAGGTCACCAACTGTTTCGTTGACGCTACGGCCAAGAACTGCAGGTAGATTCATAGCGGGATCCGCGTCAATGGCAAGCACCCCGTAGTCACCCAGCTCTATCAGCTCCCTTAATAACAAAGCGGTAAATGTTGTCTTTCCTACACCCCCTTTGCCCGAAACAGAGATTACTATACTTTGAGACAAACGCATACCTCAGCTACTTTTCTCCTATTCTGAGAGGCAGATTTTCTTTTAACACAAACTCACACAGGTATCGATACGATTTAGGATTTGTTACCTCACCAAATTCTGCAGGTATCAACTCTCTGAAGAATCCCACCTCCCGGTGAAAAACCTGAAATCCAACACCGCTGTCAACACAGTGATCGAGAAAATCCTCATCCACGTAAAAAGGAAATACTAAAAACGCTCTATTGCAACAGTCTTTGAGGTCTCTCAGTGTACGCACCGCTCGGATGGGATTTTCAAATTCGCAATTAACCATTACGCATTCTCGGGAGGGAATCTGGTAATCCTTCAATCGCCAAAGTGCAGCCCCATTCTCAAATCTGCTTTCAACCCAACCCGAACACTTGCCTATAAAGTCCTTGAGAGACTCTGTTCCAAGTTTAGTTTCCTGCATTATTGCTTCCTCCCCCACCCAATCCTTATCGCCTAGAGAATAAGCAATTTCTGGGGGGATTAACCCTCTCTGAGCGCGCTTTTTGAGTTCGCTCAGGCGCGGTTTGATTGCTGCAACACTGGCTCTATACTTTTTTCCAAGAATTTCTGGTTGTAAGGCAACGTAGTAACCCTGAGAAGACAGGTGAACAGCCACAGCCAAACCAAGAACTTCCTCGGTAATGTCTTCCAAGCCTACCACCAAAAGTGTACACTAAGCTAATTTTATGGGTTTTTTTAGCCTGCTCAGAAGAGTGACCCTGCTGGGAACAGAATGACCAATAACATTATAACCGGTACATTCAGCGATTTTCTCCGCGAATCTTTTTATGTCTCTGGCCCATATCATGTTGTCCGCACTCAGATTTCTTAATAAAGAGGATCCAACAGAAACATAGCTCTTGCACTCCACATATGTGGGATTAGCTCTCTCCACGAGTTTGGCGTACTCCTCAGGTTGAGAGAAATTCAAACCCTCGGTCAAAGTTAACCGCATAACAGTGGGACAACTAAAACTGCTAAGCAATTCCAAGGATCGCATTAACCTCTCCCAGGCATCTCTGAGGAGAGGGCGGCAGCACCGCTTATAAACTTCCTCGTTCGGTCCATAAACAGAAACATAGAGTTGTGTGGGTTGCGTAATCTCAGCAAGTACTTCTGGCAGGTTTCCATTACTCACCAAGAAAGTGGTGATTCCTCTACTATGAAAAGTCTCAATCAACTCGCTCAATCGGGGGTAAAGAGTCGGCTCCCCGGCTAGACTTATTGCCGCATGCTTGGGCTCCATAGCCTCCTCCCACTTATCCCAAGAAACCTTGGTGTGATGCGAGGGCTTGAATCCGGTTAAAATTTTCCTCTGGGCATTAAGACATCCATTAACTATTTCTTCCGGAGAATCCACCTCAAAATCTCTAATAGCCATTTGATCCCAGTTATATTCATAGTCTCCCGGTTCTACCCGCCAGCATGACAGGCAGCGATTGGTGCAATAGATAACGGTGGGAGTCATCTGCAGGCATCTATGAGACTTAATGTTGTACCATTCCTGTTTATAGCAGTGTCTATTCTGAACTAGACTGTTGTGTAGCCAACGGCATTTTTTCACCGCGGAGTGTCTTCCCACAATCTGGTACTTTTGTTTTTTAAGCAGTTTAAGAACATCACCTGGAATCAGCAACTCCTGCATAAGGGTCATCTTCTAAAAATTGAGGATTTGAGATGTTTTATTTGGGAAAACAAGAACCAGATAGCTTAAAAATTCTGCGAATCTCAAGTTTACAGATATCTGTGCTTTAGTGCCTGAAATGCCTCACTCCAGTATGAATCATAACCATTTTGTTTTCATCCGTAGCCTGAGTGACCTCAGAGTCTCTTACCGAACCTCCAGGCTGTACTATTGCGGTTACCCCCACCTTCGCTGCTTCATCAACCGTGTCCCTGAAGGGAATGAATCCATCGGAGCATAGAACAGTACCCTTGGTTCTTCCACCCGATTTCTCAATAGCGATCTTCGCCGCATCAACTCTACTCATCTGGCCGGCTCCAATTCCCACAGCCATGTCCTCTGTCACAAGAATAATAGCGTTAGATTTTACGTATTTTACTACCCTCCAACCGAAAAGTACTGCTTTCCACTCACTCTCTGTAGGTTTTCTCTTGCTCACCACTTTAAATTGACCCGCGTCTATTTTCCCCATATCCAAGGTTTCCACTAGTAGCCCTCCCACAACCTTTTTCATGTCCCATCCGGGGAGAGAAGTTGTTAATGGAGGTGTTTTCAGTAGTCTAAGATTCTTCCTCTGTTTTAGTATTTCGAGAGCCTCAGCGGTGAAGCCGGGAGCTATAACAACCTCAATAAAAGTGGAGGCTATTTGCTCCGCAGTCTCTCTATCCACCTCCCGGTTTAAACCCACAATACTACCATACGCTGAATCCGGATCGGTTTCATGGGCTTTTCTATAAGCGTCACTAATTTTTTTTCCTATTGCTGCACCGCAGGGATTAGTATGTTTTATGATTGCTACAGCGGGTTCCTCGAACTCCTTCACTAATTCAAAAGCCGAATTCGCATCGTAAATATTGTTGAAGGAAAGAGGCTTACCCTGTAGTTGAACCGCATTAGCTACACACGACTCCTTAACATCGAACTCCCTGTAAAAAGCAGCCTTCTGATGCGGATTCTCCCCATAGCTCAGATCCTGAATCTTCTGATACCTTAAACTAAGATTTCTTGGAAACTCCTCCATACCTCTAAGTTTCCTCTGCAGAAAACCGGATATAGCATCATCATACTCAGCGGTGTGTAGAAACGCTTCCACAGCCAACTGTTCTCTAGTTGTTTCGCTAATATCTCCCCCTTCCTCCAACTCCTCAATAATCTCAGCGTATCTCAGGGGATTTACCACCATCGCCACATCTTGGTAGTTCTTCGCAGCGGATCTAATCAGAGTTACGCCTCCGATGTCAATATTTTCTAGGGCTCTTTCTAGATCATCGCTTTCCTCAATGGTTTTTTTGAAGGGATAAAGATTCACCACCACCAAGTCTATAGGCACAATATCGTGTTCCTCGAGTTGTCTCATATGTTCAGGAATTCGTTTCGCAAGTATAGCAGCGTGAATATAGGGATGAAGAGTTTTCACTCGTCCATCAAGCATCTCGGGAAACTTGGTGATGCTGGAAACAGTAATCACGGGAACCGAATCTTTCAACAATTCTGCTGTTCCCCCGGTCGCAACTATCTGAATACCCATTTCATGCAACTTTATAGCAAAGTCTACAATTCCACTCTTATCCGAAACACTGATCAAAGCTCTCTTAATCACCAAACTGCTCACTTCCATATTTATCTAGAGGGGAGAAGCAAAGTTAAAGGGACACTAAATATAACCCTTCATTAGGTTATCAGTTGCCCCTTATAGATTCTTGAAAGAATCATGTTCTCTGACCTCTTAAATATTTTTATAGAAATTTCAAAAGCAATATTGGCTCTTAAAAAGTGAAAAATAACTGAGGAGAGATTTAA
>DXJA01000364.1 GCA_019056875.1 Candidatus Jordarchaeum madagascarense | reverse complement strand
TTTATACAATGATTAGTTGGAGAGAGGACTGGTGAATTTTGGCAACATTTTTTGCCGCATCACATTTACAAGCTACCGAATGCATGAGAATACTAATTTTAGCGTTCGTGATAGGGAATGCAACCAGACTAATCGAGTCATATTTTTTGTTAAAAAGGTATGGATAAGTTTAGTAGCTAACAGCTCAGCACTGGCTCTAGTATTAGTTAAGTGTTTTTCTTATTCCTCAGTATTATGTTCCCCTAGGTGGTATCAATGGAGCAGATGTGGCTGTTTTAGTAGGTTACTCTTTTAATGTGGTAGAGTATATCATCTTTGCGAGAAGATATTTGACGTCAGCATCGTAACAAAAAGAACAGGTATAAAGATTTTAATACTTACATTAGGAACAGCTGGTCTGATATTTTTATCCCAATTAAAATTTTTAGTGTCAATAATTGGTCTCATTATATTTGAAGTAGAATTGATACTACTATTCGAGAAGGAAGTAACAGATCTCACAAAGTTTGTGTTGGATTACACAATAAGACCGTCAAAAGGTATAAGAAAGGCTACGTAATGTTGGTAATGTTATCCATGCTGATTCAATTATTTCTATCAAAATATTTAGTCCCAAAGACCTTTTATATAGTCTCAATTGAGAATTAATATGACTATGATATTAAATAATTTAGAGTATTTACGGTGGTGGAAATGAGTAGTTCACATCTTTTGGATCCATTTATACTCCAAAGAATTAAAAGGAATAAAATTATTTTAGATGTAGCTTGTGGTAAGGGAAAGTGGGGGTTTCTGATTAGAATTGAACAGTCTCCAAGAAGGATAGTAGGCGTTGATATTTGGTTACCCAATTTGTATTTCGTTAAGCATCACAGGATATACGATGAAGTCATTCGATGTGACGTAAGAGCCTTGCCGTTTCGCGACACTTCATTTGACTTGACACTGTGCTGCGAGGTACTGGAACATTTATCAAAGGAAAATGGTAGTGGACTGCTCGACGAAGTTTGCCGCATAACTCGCGAGAAGGTAATTGTTACGACACCAAATGTATGGATAGATACAGATACGGAGTTTAATCCTTACCAGAAACATGTAACGCTATATAGACCTAAAGAACTGAGAAAAAAAGGATTTAAAGTGCGTGGTATTGGATTTAGTTTATTTGGGCATCAAGCCCCACCAAAATTAACAGCAGCTCTACTGGCATTAGGCTACATTTTCCCTGAAATGAGCTGGCTCATATTAGCTGAAAAAAACATGACATAAAATTATAAAAAATGTCTAATAGTAGAATCATAAATTAGGCAATATCAATAGAGCCTTTCCTAAAAGGAAGATATTTGAGAAAAAGTATGTTAATATAATATCACAGTTCATGTAGGCGACGCAATACGATTTGTTCTTGCCTAAAAAAGAAATTTTCATAATATTTAGCAATTCTCCGAATTGTTTCCCTGAAAAGGGTTGGAAAGGTATAAAATTCTAAATGCCCTCTTTTAGATCTTCATAATACAGACCAATACATTCAGCGATATTGTTTCCAGCGTAATCTTGATTGATAAATTCGTAATCAAAATCATTTACCCAAAGGAAACCCAGTTCACATCTATGGGTCTTAGCCTTCTGTGTGTCAACCCAATCCAGCCCAGATCCTAATTTTAATATACGATTTATCAAATGATTAAATCTAAAAATGTGACCTATAATATGGCATAACTTATTCGAAGGTAAGAAATAGTTAACGACTGGCCATTTGGCGATTATGCACAGCTTTCGCTTATCTCGAATGGTGAAAATCCAGCGATGGTGGCCATAACCAAGCCAAAAGCCCGACTCAATGCAGGATAATTCCTGATGTTTGTTGGGTGACGCGATAAAGCCGCTCTTTGATACTGCCAATAACTGCGAAATAACAAATTCAGGATTACGAATATCTTCCAACACATGAGTGCAAATTGTAAAATCCCAGCATCTTTCTTTTACCTTATCCCAAACTTCAGGCTTACAAATGTCGCCTAAATAAACCAATTTTTTTGTGGGAAATGGTTTGATATCTATGTAGGCATCCGTGTATTTATCCGCCCAAGGTTTTGCTGCACCGCCAACATCCAGTACTGAAAAATTAGGATTGGATTTTTTTCTCTCATCCAGAAATTTTAATATTTCGTCTCGCATCCAAACATCACTGCACATAACTATGGGCATTTAGATTTCGCCTCAGTGAAATTGTTTTACGAATATTTCTTTCCATATTTATTAGATATTCACTTTCTATTTTTACTATAATTAATTCGAAAACAGCAATGCATATTGCCACTTGAGCACTTAAATCTTTTTTTTATTCGTTTATGATATTTTTGTATTTGCCCCAGTGATTTTTCTTTTTGTAAGTCTTTTTTTAGCGATAGTGACATATACTTATGTTTTGAGCCTAGGAATTTGAATGCGTCATATATTATGACATAGGGATCCAAGAGACATAGTTATTATTCTGCGCCATGAAGTCGTCTTCTCTTAGTATGCATTTTACCCCGTCTAGTATGAATTGGTACATAGAGTAGTCGAGTAATCCGTGATTACAAACATAGGGCATTGTAGCACCTGAATCAAAGCAAAGTATTCTTGGAAGACCTTTTTTGAGTGTACTAAAGTTTTGCGGTTAAGTAATATACTTTCTCTTCTGCTTTATAGCATTTATAATACCGAACAGTATTTGAAAACGAGTTTTTGACTCTCAAAGGAATAGAAAAAGAAACAAGTTAGCGGAGAAATCCTCCCCATAATCTTTAAAAATGGAAAATTTAGTATAATTAAAACAACAAAAGTTGAAACCGGATTAGAAGAAATACGTGTTAAATTTTTGATATAGAGCAGAAAGAGCTGAGCCGGGTTAGTCTAGCGGCGAGGCGCCGGACAGTTTTCGCCCGGAATGCAGATTCGGTATTACTGACTTGGATTCAAGCTTTGGCCGAAACCAGGGTTCAAAATCTTTGGAGCGTTGTCTCCAGTGAGGAATTTCCCTGACCCGGCTCCAAATAGATACTCTTAAGATCATATGGATCCCAATCCAATGATTTGTTTATGGGATTAAAAGTAGTTTATGGTTTACAGGCAAATTTTTGGGAAAGCGATAAAAGTTTATAATTG
>DXJA01000363.1 GCA_019056875.1 Candidatus Jordarchaeum madagascarense | reverse complement strand
GTGAACTCGTGCTGGTGCAGGGTGTTGAACATGCGGAGATAAACACGATGCTCGAAAAGATGTTTGACGGGCATCAGAAATGATGCCTTTTTGTTTTCTATTCTTCTGGTTTGCACCGTTCATATTCTACCCAAGTTTTTTTCTCTAGTTGTTCTTGGTTGATTAGTTCCGTTTGATTTGGGAATCTTAGTAGGTAGAACCAGTATAATCTACGGTTTTCCAGGGGATACTGTGTTTTTACGGTTCTTTCTAGTCCAGAGTATCTTTTGCAGTTGTTGCAGTAGATGCATATCATGTCTTTTAGGTATTCTCCTTCTTCGTCATAGTAATATTCTCTTGAAGGTGAGTTTACGTATTTCCATTCGAGGTATTCTCCACACAAACATAGTGGGGGTAAGTAGACAATCTTTACCAGTTCGTTGATTGTTTCTTTTGGGAAACCTTTTACCAAGAAAATCTCTTCGAATTCTGACTTTCCCTTTATTACATCTTCGTAGAAGTAGTTGCCTCCCCATTCCATATAGTAATTGTACAGTTCTTTTGATAAGGTATGTTCTGAGAGGGGACCTAGTTTGTCGAGGGAGTCATAGTACCAGTAAATGGTTTCTAAATCTTGGTCTAGTTTGAAATGTGAGTTTATGTCTTCTTTGGGTGTTAAGCTGTTAGCTTGGATTATTTCTGTTGCTTTTTTAGTATCTATTTGTAGCAATGCTCTGCAAGCCGTTTCACGTAGTAAGCCGTGCTGGCTTTGTACAATCTCCATAAGGGTGGGGAGCGCCCTATTATCTCCTATTTTCCCCAGTGCATAAGCTGCGTATTTCCGTGTCTCAAAATGTTTACTCTTTAAGAGTTCTATTAGTGGTTGAACTGATGCTTTTCCAATTTTTACAAGCGCGTCTGCTGCGGCTTTCAGGCAATACCTATCAGAAACAAGTTTGTTTCCCCCATATTGCTTTAGTAAGTTTATGAGACTTGGAATTGCAGTCGAGTCTCCGAAGGCTCCCAGCGTGTAGCACGCGGCAGTTACCTCTTTTAAACCTACGTATACTATTGGTTGAGTCATTCCCATTTTTTGAACGTTAACAGGGGAGCTGTTTTCTAACCAATCTATAATGTGGGGTACAGCTCTTTTATCGCGGATTAGGAATAGGGTGAGAAGGATGTAATAAGATAAGCTTTTCTTATTGAGCCTATTGATTAGGGCAGGAACTGCTTCAGTTCCTTGTTTTGAAATCTCGGCTATACTGCGATATATGGATTCCCAGTCATGAAACCTTTCTAAAAATTCTAAGTGTTTCTCTGTACTGGTTTTGTAATTCATTAGGTCCTCAATCTCCATTTAATATAATATTCAGTTTTTCGTCTTTTCCATAGCGGTTTTAACAAATTATAACGCATATTTTTTATATATACACTATGTTCCACAATTTATCATTATACATTTCCCAAGAAAGATAATATTCATTGATAACAGGGCGCCATTCTTCTTTATTGTACAGCCTTCTTTTCAAGAATTCTTTGCCATCCCGCGAAGTTTACTCTATACTTCCGATTACGGTTTTGGGTTCCCAATTTTTAAATTAAACAGCTATGCTGTAATTTTTCGGAAAAAATTGTATAAAATACGAACATGGAATAAGATAGTGAAAAGAATTTATTTTACAAAAAGAATATAAGTTACCATTAAATATTTTAGCGTGCTCTTCAAAGCGCGGGCTGCTAGCTTAGAGGCGCAACGCGAAACGTTTTACCGAGAAACTAGGAAGAGCACCGGACTTCGAAGGAAATCCCAACGAAGGTTGAAGCTTTTAATCCGCTAAGGAGCCTCTTGTCTTTAGTGGAAGAGGAAACTCGGGGGCCAGGAGTTCAAATCTCCTGCAGCCCGCCAATAATTCGATTATAATTCGTATAGATATTGCAGTTATAATCTTTTGACTCAAAGTGTGGATTTGTTTGGTGGACTATAGTTATAATAAAAAATATAAACTCCTTTGTTTTAGTGTTTGGTTAGATAAGTGGTGTTTTTTGGCTGTTTGGGACGGTTTGCTAATGGTTTGTTAATTGTTATGGTGTTAAGTTAATTTTTTTGAAGTGATTGTTATGTCTGATGTTGAGCAGTTAGATAGTTGGCGTGTTGTTGAGGCTTTTATTGAGGAGAACGGTCTGGTTCGGCAACACTTGGATTCTTATGATGAATTTGTTAGGCACGGGCTTCAGCAGATAGTGGACGAGGTTGCCACCATTGAACCCGAGGGTGAGAACTACTACGTTAGGCTGGGCAAAATTGATGTTGGAAAGCCCACTATTAAAGAGGCTGACGGTTCAACCATGGTGGTTTTTCCCAATGAGGCCCGTATTCGTAATCTGACCTATGCGTCAAGTTTACATTTGGAGATGGCTATTGTTTATCGAAACGGGGACACGGAGGAGCCCCCGGTTGACGTTTACATTGGGCGTTTGCCGATTATGCTCAAATCTGAAAAGTGTCCTTTAGCCGATTTGGGTCGAGAGGAGCTTATCACTATGGGTGAGGATCCGGATGACCCGGGAGGCTACTTTATTATTAACGGGAGTGAGAGGGTTCTGGTTACTCAAGAGGATCTTGCGCCTAACCGTATCCTTATTGAGGAGGCCAACAAGAGCAGTTCATCCACCCATGTGGCCAAAGTGTTTAGCACAGCCCAGGGCTTCAGAGCGCCAGTAACCATGGAGCGGAGGCGTGAAGGAGCGCTCAGAATTTCTTTCCCCTCTGTTCCAGGAAAGATTCCAATAGTAGTTTTGATGCGCGCCCTAGGACTGGAAAGTGATAAACAAATCGCGGACGCCATCTCCGACGACGACGACATCATACGCGAGTTGATCCCCTCGATTGAAGCGTCGGTTGAAATCACCACTCGCGATGAAGCACTCGACTACGTCGGCAAGCGTGTGGCAGTGGGCCAGACCCGGGACTACCGTCTAAAGAGAGCGGAACAGGTCCTGGACCGTTACCTCCTCCCACACATAGGCACCAAACAAAGCGACCGGTTAAGAAAAGCGTTTTACCTGGGCCAAATGGCCTCACACATAATCGAGTTATCCCTCTACAAGAGAACCGAGGACGATAAAGACCACTACTCCAACAAGAGACTAAAACTCGCCGGAGACCTACTAATGAGCCTGTTCCGAGTCGCTTTCCTCAGCCTCTGCAGAGACATCAAATACCAGCTGGAGAGAAACGCCGTCAGAGGCAGACGCCGAAACATCAAAACCGCCGTCCGCGCAGACGTAATCACAGACCGCCTCCACCACGCACTCGCCACCGGCAACTGGGTAGGCGGAAAAGCCGGAGTAAGCCAGCTACTGGACAGAACAAACTACATGTCCGCACTAAGCCACCTCAGAAGAGTAGTATCCCCCCTAAGCAGAAGCCAACCCCACTTCGAAGCCCGAGACCTACACCCCACCCACTGGGGAAAAATCTGCCCCAACGAAACCCCCGAAGGACCAAACTGCGGACTGGTCAAAAACCTAGCACTCCTAGCCTACATCTCCGTGGGAGCAGACGAAAGAGAAATAGAAAGCATCTTCGTAGACCTCGGCGTACAACCCATAGAAGAAATAGAAAGAGGAAAAGGAATCAAAGGCGCCCAAGTCTACCTAAACGGCCGACTACTCGGAATACACCCCAAACCACTAAACTTCATAGAAGAAGTCAAAAAACGAAGAAGAAGCAGCCAAATAAACAACGAAGTAAACATCGCCCACTACTCCAACACCGACGAAATCCAAGCCAACTGCGACCCGGGACGCGTAAGACGCCCCCTAATAATAGTTGAAAACGGAACACCAAAACTCACCACCGAACACGTAGCCAAATTAAGAAGCAAAGAATGGAAATTCAGCGACCTCACCCGCAGAGGAATAATAGAATTCCTAGACGCCGAAGAAGAAGAAAACACCCACATAGCCATGACCCCCCCAGACGTAACCCAAAAAAACACCCACCTAGAAATCGCCCCCAACGTAATCCTCGGAATCTCCGCCTCCATAATACCATACCCCGAACACAACCAAAGCCCCAGAAACACCTACGAAGCCGGAATGGTAAAACAAGCACTAGGCCTATACGCCGCCAACTACCGCACCCGAGCCGACACACGAGCCCACCTACTACACTACCCACAAACACCCGTAGTAAACACCAGAGCCACCACACCCACCGGATTCGACAAAAGACCCGGAGGACAAAACTTCATAGTAGCCGTACTATCCTACGAAGGATACAACATAGAAGACGCTATAATCATAAACAAAGCCTCCATAGAAAGAGGACTCGGAAGATCCACATTCTTCAGAAGCTACGAAGCCGAAGAAAGAAAATACCCCGGAGGACAAGAAGACAAATTCGAAATCCCCGACCGCAGCGTCAGAGGATACCGCGCCGCAGAAGCCTACCGCCACCTATCCGAAGACGGAATAATCGAACCCGAAGCCGAAGTACAAGGCGGCGAAATAATAATCGGAAGAACCAGCCCACCCCGATTCCTAGAAGAAAACGCAGGATTCGAACTACCCACCCAAACCAGAAGAGAAACCTCAACCAGCATGAGACACGGCGAAACCGGAACCGTCGACACCGTATCCGTAACCGAAACCATAGACGGAAACCAACTAATCAAAGTAAAAATCAGAGACCAACGAATACCCGAACTCGGAGACAAATTCGCCACAAGACACGGACAAAAAGGAATAATCGGACTAGTAGTACCCCAAGAAGACCTACCCTTCACAGAAGACGGCACAGTCCCAGACCTCATAGTCAACCCCCACGCCATACCATCAAGAATGACCCTCGGACAAATAATCGAATCCATAGCCGGAAAAGTAGGATCACTCGCCGGAAGAAAAATCGACGGAACCGCATTCAGCGGAGAAACACCCAAAAAACTATACCAAGAACTAACCCAAAAAGGCCTCAAATACAACGGCAGAGAAACCATGTACAACGGAATAACCGGAAGAAAATACGAAGTAGACATATTCATCGGAGTCGTCTACTACCAAAAACTACACCACATGGTCTCAGACAAAATACACGCCAGAGCACGCGGACCAGTACAAATACTAACAAGACAACCCACAGAAGGACGAGCCCGAGAAGGAGGACTCAGATTCGGAGAAATGGAACGAGACTGTTTGATAGCGCATGGAACAGCGCTTATTTTGAAGGAGAAGCTTGTCGACGAGTCGGACAAGACCACTACTCTGGTGTGTGAGGAGTGTGGTATGCTCGCTGTCTATGATAAGAATAAGGGGAGGTACTATTGTCCGATGTGTGGTGAGGATACGCGGGTTGCTAAGGTTAACATGAGTTATGCGTTTAAGTTGTTGCTACAAGAGTTGATGGCGCTGGGTATTGCTCCACGTCTTAAGCTTGCTGAGAAGACTTAGGTGTAAATCTTCCTTTGTGTTGGTTTTTATTTTTGTAACTTTTTGGTGGTGCAGTTTTTTCCATCGTTCTTTAAGTAATGTGTTAAATATATAAGGTGAACTGATATAATATGTGGTAGAGTGGTTTGTTTCTTTGAGGGGTAATGGAAATGACGGAAACTGAAGAAAGCAAGAAGCTGTTTCTTCTCATTCAGGACCTGAGGAACGAAAACCGGCATGTTCGAAGTAGTGCAGCAGAGGCTCTCGGAAGAATAAAAGACGAGAGAGCGGTAGAACCACTGATCCAAGCTCTGAAGGATGAAGACTGGCATGTTCGAAGTGGTGCTGTAGAGGCTCTCGGGAAGTTGAT
>DXJA01000362.1 GCA_019056875.1 Candidatus Jordarchaeum madagascarense | reverse complement strand
TTTAATAAAAATTTTATAGCTATTCTCCTATAAAAAATTATTTAGAAAATTATCAAAAAAAAAACGAAATTATATTATATATGCGACAAAAATAAGACAATAGACTACTATATTTAATTTAACCAGGTGCAGATTAGGTAATAGTTTGATGTATGAGCCAGAGGCTGGTTAAATATGAAACCGTTAATAGATACCATGGAAAAAGCAGCACTGCGTAAATCGGGAATTGGAGTGCTTGGCGACATCCCTTGGGGAACACATCTTTGTCAATTCTATGAAACTAAGGAAGATCTAATTAATATTCTAATTCCCTACTTTGTTGAGGGCTTAAGAAACAATGAGTTCTGTGTTTGGGTTACTTCACCACCCTTGGATGCAGAGGAAGCAAGGGCGGCGCTTCAGGCTGCAGTACCTGACCTAGAACGGTACCTGAAGAGGGGACAGATTGAGATTATGCCATACACATTTTGGTATCTTCTCGGTGGGGAATTTAATTTGGAACGGGTTCTACAGGGATGGGTGGAGAAGGAAAAGTATGCTCTTGAGCGGGGTTTTGATGGATTAAGACTTACCGGGAACACTTTCTGGCTTGAAAGAAAACTTTGGGATAGTTTCGTTGAATATGAAGCCAGTGTAAATAATGTGATTAGAGATTATCGAATGATTGCTATTTGCACCTATTCGATTGAGAAGTGCACTGCTAGCGATGTTATTGAAGTGATAAAAAATCACAAGAGCACTCTAATCAAAAAGGAAGAATCTTGGTACGTGGTTGAAGATATCTTAAAGCGGAAGCTGGCTGATAAGAAAATCGAAAAAAGCCAGGCAGATTTAACTAGAAGTGAAAATAAATACAGTCAACTAATAGAAAACTTGAAAGAAGGCATTTGGGTTATAGATGAAAAGGCCCAAACCATATTCACAAATGAGAGTATGGCGGAGATATTGGGATACACCGTAGATGAGATGCTAGGTAGGCATTTGTTTTCATTCATGGATGAAAAAGGTGTGGAAATCGCCAAAATTAACTTAGAACGCCGCAGGCGTAGAATCACGGAAGATCACGATTTCGAATTTATTCGTAAAGACGGGACAAGAATTTATACACGCTTGTCTACATCGCCAATACTCGACGTAGAGGGAAAATATGCTGGAGCAATTGCTGCAGTCATGGACATTACGGATCTTAAGCGGATGGAGGAGGCGCTTCGGGATAGTGAGAAACGGTATCGCGGTCTTTTTGAGTATTCTCCGATTTCTCTCTGGGAAGAAGATTTCTCCGAAGTCAAGAAACATATTGAAAATTTACGAAACTCTGGGATCACAGATTTTAGGACATATTTTGAGAATCATCCTGAAGCCTTAAACAGATGCGCATCAATGATAAAAATTGTTGACGTAAATAATGCTACATTGGAAATGTACCAAGCTAAAGAAAAAGAAGAACTTATAGGTAGTTTAAGCCAGGTTTTCAACCAAGAAACATATGATGAATTTAGGGAAGAACTTCTCGCTCTCATTGAAGGCAAACCCATTTTTGAATGTGAAGCCATTAATAAAACCCTTACCGGCGAAAGTAAGCAGGTAAGCTTGAGATTATTAGTAGCTCCTGGCTACGAGAAGACATGGTCCAAAGTGTTCGTTTCTATTTTGGACATCACTGAGCATAAGCGGGCTGAGGAGGCCCTGCGGGAATCGGAGAACAAGTATTCCGCACTGGTTGAGTCCTCAAAAGACATTATTGTTATAGTTCAAGATGGCTTGCTCAAATTCATTAACACCGCATCAAAACAACTCGGGCACAATCCCGAAGAACTGGTAGGCACTAATTTCCTAAACTATGTGGTTCCAGACTTCCGGGAACTGGTTTTAAAGAGGTACACCGATCGCATGGCGGGAAAAGAAGTGCCCTCCATCTATGAAATCGAAGTACTCAACAAAGACGGCACAATCTTGCCAGTAGAGCTGAACACAGTACGCATCAATTTCCAAGGAAAACCCGCAGAAATGGCCTTTGCCAGAGACATCACCGAGCGCAAGAGGATGGAGGAGGAACTTAGACATTATTCTGAGCACTTAGAAGAGTTGGTTGAAGAAAGAACTAAAAGACTCAGGGATGCTGAGCGAATGGCCACTATAGGCGAGACTGCTGCTACGGTGGGTCATGATCTCCGCAATCCTCTACAGGTTATTATTGGCTCTATCTATTTAGCTAGAGGAAAGTTGAACTCTATAACCGAACATGTACAGGAGAAATATGGTATAGAGGAGCAGTTGCTAAGTATAGAAGAACAGACTGATTACATGAATAAGATTGTCTCTGATCTTCAGGATTTCGCGAGGCCGGTGGAGCCTCAACTAGTTGAAACCGACTTGAACCAGCTAATAGCCGAAACACTTTCAACCATAAATGTTCCCAAAAAAATTAAAACCTCCATTGAGATTGAAGAAGGTTTCCCACGTTTGGTAGTTGACCCTGCAATGATGCGCCGTGTATTTTCCAACTTGATCACAAATGCTTTACAATCTATGCCCGAGGGAGGCAAACTAACTATAACCGGGTACAAATATCAAGACACCGCATTGATTAATGTAAGAGATACGGGTGAAGGCATACCCGAAGAAAATCTGTCCAAGATTTTTCAACCCTTATTCACCACTAAGCCCCGCGGGCAGGGGTTCGGGTTGCCGGTCTGCAGGCGGCTGGTGGAAGCTCACGGTGGCAACTTAACGGTTGAGAGTAAGGTGGGCAAAGGTTCAACCTTCACAGTCAAAATACCACTTGGATTAAATGGTAATTAAGATAGAAAAGAAAAAACATTTCTAAAAGGTCTCAACTATTCTTTGGAGTTCTCGAAACGCTTTTTCCTCCATTTCTCCGCACTCCGTTAATGTGTTATTGATTTCGGGAATAAATCTTGAAAAATCCCGTGTTTCTGGAATTGCCTTTTTAACTGTTTCACCCATTTCCATGTCCAGAGATTCGGCTTGCTCAATGTAACCTTCCCTGCCCGCCATTACAATTTCGTCCTTTTGATCAATAATTTCCCGAATTTTTCTCACGTTCGGCAACTCTTCCGGTAAGAACATTTTTGCAACGTGGGTCCATTTTTCGGCGGACTCTAGGACTTGGAGCGAGATCGATTCTAAATCGGTAAGGTTCAAGATTTCACCCGCTTCCATCAGAAATTGACTATACATTCTCCGAAAAAGACCGCCACCGGTTCCCCCCTTCTCAATGTATATATAGGTGTTGAACATTGCCATAAGCAAGTCGGATTCATTGTAGAGTTTTGGCCATTCCTTCAGCCTTTGCGGAATTAGCTCATAAGCCTTAATACCCAAATTTTTGATCGGGGGATTCAGAACCTCTGACATGTTCTGCCTTATGGCTTCCGGGAGCACCTCTCTAATGTCCCTTAAACCTTTAGGAAACTCAAACCTCAGCATCTTGTTGTTCGCCGCGAATGGGGGATGATTTGAACCACGAGCCGCCACCAGCTCCCTAACAGTTGCAGAGGAAGGATTTTTCAGGCGGTCCGAAATGTACACCGTATTGTTCGCCTCATCAATTCCGTAAACGTCAACTACATGTCCTCCGAAGTGTGCTTCTTCGGGCAGGCAAAGATACTGGAGATAGGGCATGTCCACACTCACATAGGCCGGCTGACCGGACTCCAGCACCTCCTTCAAATCCGAGTAGGCCTTTTTTTCTCTCGAAGTTTTGTACAGTTTTACTCCTACACCTAGTCGGTCACAAATGGTTTTTTCAAACTCGTAGAACTTCCCGTTTCCGCGACCACCGATAAACGGAATCATATTCTTCATCGCCCAATAAATCAGTCCCAGACCCGAACCCAGTCCCAGAAGCATTTCCTCAGAAATATTAAACCCGTAATGAAGAAACACCTTATGCAGTGAACAAGTGACACAGTGGTTGCCAGGCAGATGCTTAAAATCCTTCAAAACAATTTGATCTGTACCCACAAATTCAATTTCGGTTTTTCCTCTTCCACTCATTCCTTTCTAACCTCCTTTTGATTCGCCTACTTTGCAAAAGTTTCACCATCTATTCTAAAATTTCTAGTCTAACCTTGTCGGATTCGATTCGTTTTACCAATTCTTGTAGCCAGTCCATTTCCGTAAGCAGCAGCCTAAAGGGACGTTCAAATAAAAGAATAGCGATGTCATTGCCCTGCTTGGTAAAGAATTTGATTCTCTCCTGAAAGAACTGTTTTTTAGAGTTTAACTCTTCTATGTAGCTTTTCAGTGATGCCAGAATCTCTCTTTTTGAGAGCACCGGTAGATTTGCTAGACCCAAATCGAGGGTAGATTTTTGCTTAACTGGATTTGTAAGACAGTTTACTACTCCGGTTTTCAGTTTTTCAAGCCCTTTCGGGGTAATCTTGTAGATTTTTCGGGAACGGTTTTTCTCATCTATTATGGTTTCGCTTGTGAGCAGTCTTTTTCTTTCCAGCCTGTTGAGCGTGTTGTAGACTGAGGAGAATTTGATGTCCACCCAATTTCTCACACCTCTGTGCTCGATTATTTTATCGATTTCGTACCCGTATCTTGGCTTCTCGTTTACGATGCCCAATATGCAGATGTCGGTGCTTGACAATGACATTTTCCTCGTCAACTCGAGTACCAAGTTACATATGTATAATATTTTATAA